>NZ_JAATTW010000002.1:0-215250 GCF_013414205.1 Pseudoalteromonas sp. MIP2626 | reverse complement strand
CATGTATGGGCTCCTTAGTAAAAGTTTGAACACTTATTACGTTACTTCTGATGGAAGTGGGAGTCCATACATCTGTTGACCTTTGCGGATTAAAATTGCAGCAGTGTGTTTGGTATTTAGGCAAGGCAGAGCCTATGTGGTGTGGTTATTCCCCATAAATAGGCGATAACGTAGCATCAATGCCAAATATGCGCTGCCCGAAGGGTTCTGCCTAGGGGCGATTAACTCTTTGTTGCTCGGTTTTTACTTAGCCCACTAGGTTACAAACCTCACGCCGTGATTAAATCGCCCCTAGTTTGAACAAACTTTAATCCGCAAAGGTCAACAGACCCTAGAGTAATAATCAATAAAATCATTAATTAACAAAAGCTTATGTTATTTTGTGTTTGATTCGGGTTACATGCACTTTTTAAATATAAAACGTATAAATTGGCAAAACGAATTTTGACTTTATACTGCTGGCCCACTAAGTTATTTACTTATGTCGAGTGTTTAACAGTATTGTTATAGCTGTATTTTAGGTTAATAAAAAGGGAGCTGTTTGGCTGGCTTTTGACTTTGCGACCTGTGCAGGGGAGCCTTGAGCAACAATTTGTCCGCCATGATCACCCGCACTGGGGCCCATGTCGATAACCCAATCGCTATTACTGGCAACCTGCATATCATGTTCGACCATAATAACGGTATTACCTGCATCTACAAGCTTATTTAATTGCACCATCAGCATTGCTATATCAGCTGGATGCAGGCCGGTAGTAGGCTCATCAAGTACATAAAGAGTATCACCGCGTTGTATGCGCTGTAATTCGGTTGCAAGTTTAATACGCTGGGCTTCGCCGCCAGATAACTCGGTTGCTGGCTGGCCGAGGCGTAAATATCCTAGGCCTACTTGTAACAAAGTGTCCAAAGCTCGCGATATTTGTGGTTCATCTATAAAAAATTGATGTGCAGATTCAACCGTTAAATCGAGTACTTGAGCAATGTTTTTATCGCGATAATACACTTCAAGTGTTTGCTCGTTATAACGCTGGCCTTGGCATACTTGGCACGGTGAATAAACACTTGGCAAAAATAACAGCTCAACACTAACAAACCCCACACCCTCACAATTAGCACAGCGGCCTTTTTTAACGTTGAACGAAAAGCGGCCCATATCGTAGCGTCGAGCTTTAGACTTGTTAGTGGATGCAAATAATTTGCGGACGTGATCAAATAAGCCAGTATAGGTGGCGAGGTTTGATCTGGGTGTACGCCCGATTGCCTTTTGGTCTACATTTACTAGACGTTTTACGTGCTGCATGCCATCTGTAATTTGCCCGCCAGTGGGAATTTCTAGTTCTTGCTCTAATAACTCGGCTTCGTCAGTTGGGCTCTCTAAAGTAGCTTTTTGTCCTAACGCATCATAGACCAGATCTACTAAAGCTTGACTAATGAGGCTTGATTTACCCGAACCAGAAACGCCGGTAACGGTTGTCATTACGCCCAATGGAAATTCAACATCTAATTTTTGTAAGTTATTACGCTCAATTGCTGCGAGCTTTAGCCAGGCTTGAGGTTGTCTGCAAGTGTGTTTGGTTATCGCGTCTGCAGTAAATAAAAATCGAGCGGTATGAGATTTAGCAACGCCTTGTAAACCACTAATAGGGCCGCTGTAAATCACTTCACCGCCATGCGTACCAGCATCTGGACCAACATCAACAATCCAATCGGCATGTTTAATCACGTTAACATCGTGTTCTACAACAAATACAGAGTTACCAGCTGCAATGAGTTGATCAAGCGCCCCAAGCAATGCTTGGGTATCTGCTGGATGTAGTCCTGCCGAGGGTTCATCTAAAACATAAACCACACCAAACAGTTGTGAACGAATTTGGGTTGCTAGTCGTAAACGTTGCAGTTCGCCTGCAGATAAAGTAGGTGTGGTACGTTGCAACGACAGATACCCTAAGCCAAGCGTTGTGAGTGCCTCTACTCGGGCCAAAATGTCGCTGGCAATTCGCTGAGCTACAATTGCTTTTTCTCTATTGGGCGCATTTTGGGTTGGCTTTATGTTAGCAATATCACGTAATCGCAGTGCTAGCTCTGTTAGTGTTAATTGCGATAACTCACCAATATCAAGGCCTGTAAACTTGACCGACAAGGATTGCTGTTTTAATTTTTTACCTTTGCAATCAGGGCATTCCGAAATTTGCATAAACTGTGATACACGTTTTTTAGTTCGCGGGCTTTGCGTGGTAGCAAAAGAGTGCAAAATAAAACGTTTAGCACTTGAGTATGTACCCATGTAACTCGGCTTCTCATTTTTTTCAATGGCGTTGCGAGTTTGCTCTTTGCTATATTGCGGATAAACAGGTACAACGGGAGTTTCGTCGGTAAATAGAATCCAATCGCGGGTTTTTTTAGGGAGTAATTTCCATGGTGTATCAATGTCATAACCAAGAGATACAAGTATACGGCTGAGGTTTTGTCCTTGCCACGCAGGTGGCCATGCAGCTATGGCGCGCTCGCGAATTGTTTTTGTATCATCAGGTACAAGTAACTTTTCAGTTACTGCAAACACTCGGCCAATACCATGACACAAGGTGCAGGCACCTTGTGGGGTGTTAGGTGAAAAGGCGTCGGCGTAGAGTATATTTTGACCGCTAGGGTAGTCGCCTGCACGAGAGTAGAGCATTCGCAGGGTATTAGAAATAGTAGTTACACTTCCCACAGATGAGCGAACCGATGGGGTGCCTCGTTGTTGTTGCAGTGCTACTGCAGGAGGTAGGCCGTTTATGTCATCTACATCGGGCTCATCTACTTGGTCAATTAATCTTCGCGCGTAAGGCGATACTGAATCGAGATAGCGGCGTTGTGACTCGGCAAACAAGGTGCCAAAAGCAAGAGATGATTTTCCAGAACCCGATATACCAGTAAAAACGATGAGTGTATTGCGGGGTAAGTCTACATCAACATTTTTTAAATTGTGAACCCGCGCGCCTCGGACCTGAATACAGTGCTCAGGTGCATTGGAAATGCTGTGTGTTTGCTGTTGAGGCGTGTGGTTGACAGACTGTGTTGCGTTTTTGCTGGTACTGCTCATAAAATTGCTGCTCCGGATTATATCGTGCTTTTCAATTTTTGATTTAGTTTGGCGTTGTTAGTCTAGCTTGTTTACCTTAACGTACCTGCATTTATACTTCAAACCTGCATTTTAGTTTATCTAGTTTGTATTATTACTTTATCGACAAATCGTATTTTAAAATAAGGGTATCTATATAGCGGGTTCTAAGTGTGTGTTGCTTTTCGTGATCGGCACCATGGCTCAAAGCTCGGTTTAGTAATTTTATAGCGGGGTGCAGTTTTGCACGCTCATCTTGATCTAACCCCGCTTTACTGCGTAATTCGGTTATGTCATCAACCACCAGGCGGCCTATATCAACAGCCACTATTTCGTCTATTAAGCCATTTTGAGTAAGCACGCCATATTTGCTGCATAAAAATTGCTGCCATACTTGTTGTACATGCTCTTCTATTTCGCAACCAAATAGTTCTTCGTTAAATTCAAACCCTTGCTGAGCAAGTTTAGTTAAGCTGGCGGTATATTGCCGGGCAAAGTAATTAAATGCCTGGCTGGATGAATCAATTTTTTGTTTTATTAGCCCTTGCCCCCAGTTTACACAACCTCGCGGGTAATAATCGTCGTACTCTTCGCATTCGTATAAACCCGAATATGAGCTACAACTTAGTTGGTTTTTAATACAATAACTAGGCTTAGGAAATACACTTTGCTGTTGCCAATGCTCAAGCTTATCTGCATCAATATTGAGTGCCTGGCATAGCTCGTCGGTATGATAAAAATGGGTTGTTAAGTACTGAGATAAACGCATAAAAGCTCGCCTAATATTAAAAATACAAACACTGTTTATATATACAGCTGTTCATTTTGTATTATCAAACTTAATATTACAAGCCATTTTATTACAAAATATGCGTTTACAGCTGCAAAAGCACACATAAATATGGTACAAATAGCGCAAGTTTTATAAAGAATGATTTTTTATGCGCAGCCTAGAACAAATTAAACAAGCAAGTCTTATTACAGCAATTAAAACACCTTATTTATCGAGTGGCGAAATTGACCTTGCAACATACGATCGCCTTGTCGAGTTACAAATAGCAGCTGGGGTTGATGGTATCGTTGTGGGCGGCACTACCGGCGAAGGCCAGTTAATGAACTGGGAAGAGCACTTAATGCTCATAGCCCATAGCGTAAATAAGTTTAGCAGTAAGCTAGTAATTGTAGGCAACACGGGCAGTAATAATACCCGAGAAGCGATTAAAGCCACTAAATATGGTTTTGCCAGTGGTATGGATGCTGCGTTGCAAATTAACCCTTATTATGGGCGCACCTCTATTGCAGGTGTAAAAGAGCATTTAAAGCGTGTTCTTGATATTGGCCCTGCATTTATTTACAACGTAGCGGGGCGTACAGGGCAAGATTTAACGCCTGATATTATTGAACCACTAGCAAAGCACGAGCATTTTATTGGTGTTAAAGAGTGTGGTGGTAACGAACGTATAGCTCATTATGAGAAGCAAGGCATAGCGTGTTGGTCGGGTAATGATGATGAAAGCCACGATGCTCGTCATACTCATGGCGCACATGGGGTTATTTCGGTCAGCTCTAATCTTATGCCAGAATTGTTTCGCCAGTTAATGGACGCGCCAAATGCTGCGCTAAATACGTCATTACAACCATTAATAAATTGGTTGTTTTGCGAGCCAAACCCAATTGCGATTAATACTGCACTTATGATGACTGAGGCAGTTAAACCGGTATTTAGATTACCATATTTACCCCTTAACGACGCGCAGCAACAGCAAGGTGAAAAGTTGATTAATCAGCTAAGCGCAAGTGATGTTGTTGGTGGCCATGCTCGCTGCATAAATGAACAAGAATTCTTTTTAATATCATAGAATTATTAGCCAGCGCTGAATGAAAATTCAGCGCTGGCTTTTTTTATTGTTTATTTTACTTTTTTTGTTAAAAAATGTAAGATCCTGCGTCCTATCATTAACTAAATATGTATATTTGTGAAATTTGTTGTTGAACAACTCGCTACATGGATCCAGCCAGAACAGCGACAAATAGAAAGCGATCATTGGTATGATAACTCGCCTATAACGCTTGATTGGGTTGCACCTATGCAACGCCGGCGTATGACTCGTTTTAGCAAAATGGTATTACACAGTGCTCAGCAAGTAAGTAGCGCTGATCAGTATACTAATTTATCGGCGGTGTTCTCATCGCGCCACGGGGACTTTCATAAAACAGCCAATTTATTAGTTGATATAGTTAATCAGCAACCATTATCGCCCACAGGTTTTGGCCTGAGTGTGCATAATGCCGCAGCCGGACTTTTTAGTATTATAAAAAGTAATACCTGTGCAATGAATGCTATTGCAGCAGGGGCTGAGAGTTTTATGTGTGCAATTGTAGAGGCCTACATTCGCCTTGTTGATAGCAATGAGCCGTACATGTTAGTAGTCCATAGCGATGAAATCCTCCCCGATATATATAACCAATTTGCTGACGAGCTACAAATTACTCATTCCATTGCTATGATAGTGCGCCTTGCTCAAGCAAATGAGCCGTGCTTTAGTTTAAATAAAGTACTTAACCCTGCTGCAAAAAATAGTAACTTACCAATGAGCCTGCAAGGTGCTAAAGCCCTACACGATAAAAAAAGTGCGATATTAACCCACACTACATTGGCTCATCATTGGCAACTTACCTACCATGATTAAACACATTATAAAAATAACAGGGCTTTGTTGGCGTGTGCTTGCAACCGGTGTTTGTTTTAGCGTGTTTGGCATAGGTGGTTTAGTACTGACATTAGTGGTTTTTCCGCTGCAAAACGTATTAGAAGCAGATGTAAACACCCGTAAAAACAGAGCAAGAGCGACAGTACATTACTGTTTTAAATTTTTTGTTGGATTAATGCATTACACAGGCGTTATTCGTTTTAATATTAAAGACAAAACCCAGCTTGCTAATTTAAACGGAAAATTAGTACTTGCCAATCACCCCTCTTTAATTGATGTGGTTGTGCTTATATCTGTGATTAAAAATGCAGATTGCGTAGTAAAAGCCCATTTATTTAAAAACCCCTTTATGCGCGGTGTAATTAAAAGTACTGGTTATATAAGTAACGAAGATCCAGAAGGTTTATTACGTGAATGTGAGCGCAGTATAAGCAAAGGAAATAACTTAATAGTTTTTCCTGAAGGCACACGTTCACAGCCCCATACTGCACTTAAGTTTAAACGAGGAGCGGCCAATATAGCACTTAGATGTAATGTGCCAATCGCTACAGTATTAATAAAAATGCAGCCTAATACCTTAACCAAGGGTACACCTTGGTATAAAGTAGCGCCTTATCAAGCGCACTTTAGCTTGCAGCTGGCCAGCAAGCAGTTTAACAGTAACCTGCCTTATGTTAGTGACACACCCGCTATACAATCTCGGCATTTAACTAACAGCTTACAACATTATTTTACAGAAGAACTGAGCAATTTATGACTGAATTAAAAGTACAAATTAAACAATTAATTATATCCAGCCTTGATCTAGAAGATATGACAACTGCAGACATTGCTGATGATGAAGCATTATTTGTTGATGGTTTAGGGCTCGATAGCATAGATGCACTAGAACTTGGTTTGGCAATAAAAAAACAATTTGATGTGAAAATAGATGCCAATTCAGAGCAAACAAAAGCGCACTTTGCCTCGGTGAATTCTTTAGCACACTTTATAGAACAAGCACGTTCTTAAATTATAAAAATATATAGGAATAACAATGAAAACCGCTGCTGAAATTTATGATGTATTACACGGCATTTTAGAAAACGATTTTGAGATAGACCCAGCCGACATAAACCTAGACGCCAACTTATATCAAGACCTTGATTTAGACAGCATTGACGCTGTTGACTTGGTAGTAAAACTAAGAGAAATCACCGGTAAAAAAATTGATCCTGATGCATTTAAGCAAGTACGTACTGTGCAAAATGTAGTTAGCGAAATAGAAAAGCTCGTTAACTAAATAAATGCTTAAAGCCTTGTTAACCACCCTTATTATGCTTTGTTTGGCCTGCTACCCAGTTATTGTGTATGTGGGCCTGACGCAGTTTAATAGCCAACTGCTATCGATCGTATTATTATTTTTGCTTGCACTACGCTTGTGGTTAAGCAAAGCATTATTTGACAAAATGCCGTGGTTAAAGCCAGCGACATTTTTAGCTGTGATAGCAATCGTATTGTCAAAAGTGTTCGACAGTGATGTGGGTTTACGTTTATACCCGGTGATTATTAACACTGTGATGTTGCTCGTGTTTAGCTACTCACTTTATAAAGGGCCATCAATAATAGAAACCTTTGCCCGCATCACTGAGCCTGAGCTCGATGAGCAAGGTGTGCAATACACTAAAAAAGTAACTCAGTTGTGGTGCGTTTTTTTTATAGTTAATGGTGGTATTGCCTTATATACCAGCCTGTTTGCTAGTTTGGCAGTGTGGGCTTTTTATAATGGTGTGATTGCTTATGTAGCTATGGGCGTGTTGTTTGCCTTAGAGTGGCTAGTCAGGCTAAAAGTAAAAAGGAAAGCGCGTGTTTAGTACCTTTCAAAGTAAAGTATTTCAAAGTAATAATGTTAGTGTGTGCTTTAATCATGAAAATAAGGCAGTGACACAACGCCAGTTTGTTAGCGATGTTAATCGGCTATTAGCTAAGTATTCACCGGCCACAGCGCCCACATCTGTGGTGTTATATAGCACTAACACTTATAAGTTTGCGGTGAGTTTAATGGCACTCACCTTGCGCGGTTGCACGGTTATACTGCCACCTAATGGTCAACCCGAAACACTCAAAGCCTTACTACAGCAAACGCCTTTTTTTTTAGGTGACTCAGAGCTTGTTGAACCACTGGGTATTGACTTTATCAATATAGAAAACTTGCCTGAACAGCCTGGCTTTTTTCCTTTAGCACAACTTGTTTGGCCCAAAGAAGGGAACTTGGTGTTTTACACCTCGGGATCAACAGGTAAAGCTAAGCCAATTGTAAAGTCGTGGCAAACAATTAACAAAGAGCTGAGCATTTTATCAAGCAGTTATGCGTTAAAATGTATGCCAATGTTTATTGCTAGCGTATCGCATCAGCATATTTACGGGCTGCTATTTAGGTTGTTATGGCCACTTAGTACCGGACATGTCGTTGATACCGATTTACTGCACTACCCAGAGCATATAGCCGCCAAGCTCAAGGGCGCTAAACAAGTGGTGTTAATTTCTAGCCCCGCACAGCTAAAACGATTACGCGCAGACAACGTATTAATTGAACAAAAATCTCACTTACAATGGATATTTTCATCTGGTGGGCCGCTGGCAAACGAAGATGCAGTATCGCTATTCAGTCAGTTAAATAAACCAATAACACAAGTGTTTGGCAGTACCGAAACCGGTGGTATAGCGTATCGACAAGTTACCTCGCTTGAAAACGTGAGCTCGTGGCAGCCGTTTTCAGGTATAAAAATGAGTGTTGGCACAAACGATAGACTCCTTTTAAATTCACCGTTAGTGAACCACAAAGATTACCCGCTTGACGATAGAGGTTTGGTGCTTAAAAGTGGTCAATTTAAACTGCTTGGTCGATTAGACCGAATCATAAAATTAGAAGAAAAACGCCTCAGTTTGGATGAACTAGAACACCACCTAGCAAGCAGTGAGTGGGTAAACGACGTTAAAGTAATTGTATTACCTGGGGCAAGGCAAGTAATAGGTGCGGTAGTTGTGCTTAGCCAGCAAGGGGTAAAACATTTACAAAGTGAAAGTAAATTAGCCACTAATAAGCTTTTAAAAGAGCATGCACTAACGCGTTTTGAGCGCATTTGTACGCCTAAAAAGTGGCGTTTTATAGAGCAGTTACCTTATAACAGCCAAGCTAAATTAAACTTAAAAGCATTGGAGCACCTTTTTGACAAAGTTGATTAAAACGCAGCCGCAACTACTTAAATGTGAGCAAACCGAGCAAGGTTATCAATTAAGTTTATTTGTGCCCAAGGATTTAGATTACTTTAATGGCCATTTTAAAGACGGCCCTATTTTAGCAGGCGTAGTGCAGCTAGATTGGGCGGTTGCTGCAATTTGTAAGCAGTATAATATTCAATTAGCGGTAAAGAATGTCGAAGTGCTAAAGTTTCAGGTGGTGATTACGCCGGGCCTTACTATGGTATTAGCCATAGAGCAAAAAGCGCTTAATAAGTATGTGTTTTCTTATCGCTCGGCTAAGGGGCAACATGCGTCTGGGCGGATTGTTTTTGAAAGTGTTGCTTAAATGAATAAGTTTTGTATTGTGATTCCAAACTACAATCATACCTCAGTGATAGCGGCGGTATTAACCAGCCTAGCTGAATATAACTTACCAATTATTATGGTAGATGATGCAAGTAATGAGGCAGCTAAAGCAGTGTTTTCTGCACTTACACAGCAGCACCCGTTACTTACCATTGTTACCCATGAGCACAACCAAGGTAAAGGTGGGGCGGTACAAAGCGGTTTGCATTATGCGTATCAGCAAGGGTATTCCCATGCTATTCAAGTTGATGCCGACGGCCAACATAACTTGGCCGATTTAGCGCAGCTTTTGCGCCTGTCAAACGCCAATCCACAGGCATTAGTAAGCTGTTGCCCAATATACGACGCTTCAGTGCCTAAGCATCGCTATTTAGCACGGTACTTAACTCATGTGTGGGTATGGATTGAAACCCTTAGTTTTGAAATTGTTGACTCTATGTGTGGCTTTAGAGTGTATCCGCTGGGAGCCTGCGAAAAACTGTTAAAAGAAGTTAAGCTGGGCAAGCGGATGGACTTTGATCCTGAAATATTAGTGCGTTTATATTGGCGTAATGTGCCGTTTATATTTTTACCTAGCCAAGTGATCTATCCAGAGAATGGGCTTTCTCACTTTCAGCCATTGCACGACAACGTGCGTATATCTTGGCTACATACGCGATTATTTTTTGGTATGTTAGTGCGCTCGCCTTGGCTTATAGCACACAAATTAAAGAGACGTTATGGCCGTTAAACATTGGTCTAAAATGCAAGAGCGCGGTAATTATTTAGGCATTCAAACTCTGCTATTTACACATAAAATACTGGGTCGCAAAGGGCTGTGGCTAATTTTGTTTCCTGTGGTGGTGTATCTCTTTATTACTGGTAGGGTTGCCCGTGCTGCTTCAAAACAGTTTTTACAGCAAGTTAATTTGTACACCGGCACTGGGCAAAGCGTGACACTTAGACAGCAACTAAAGCACTTTTGTAGTTTTGCCGACAGCGCCTTTGATAAAATAGATGGTTGGCTTGGGCGTATTAGCTTAAGTGATATTGAATATACCAACGAGCATTTATTTAGCCAATTAAATGAGCAACGCCAAGGGGCTATTTTTATTGGCTCGCATTTGGGTAATTTAGAAGTGTGCCGAGCGCTTAGCCAACATCGCAGTGGCAAAGTTATTAACGTGCTGGTGTTTACTCACCATGCAGTTGAATTTAATAAAATGCTGAAGAAAATTAATCCCGACGTAGCGGTTAACTTAATTCAAGTAACTGACTTAGGCCCAGGTTTAGCTATTTTATTGAAAGAAAAAATTGAGCAAGGCGAAATTATTGTTATTGTTGGCGATCGCACCAGTACCACCACTGCCGCGCGCTCTGTACAAGTGCCTTTTTTAGACAAGCCAGCCCCGTTTTCTCAAGGACCTTTTATTTTAGCGGCATTACTTGATTGCCCAGTTTATTTTTTGTTTTGTTTAAAAGATCAACAAAGCAGTAAGTACCACGTAATATTTGAGCAATACAGCAACAGCTTAAAAATGCCACGCACCCAACGACAGGCAATTTTAAACCAAGTTATTACAGACTATGCGCAGCGTTTGGGTCACTATGCTGCGCAATATCCTTATCAATGGTTTAATTTTTACGATTTTTGGCAAAATGATCAGCAAGTCGCCCGCGATCAAGCAAAGGAGAAATAGAAGTGCCAGTTCAAAACACACAGCTTTTTGGTCAGCAGCGATTATCAATCGAAAACATTGTTGATATTGCACATAACCATACCCAAGTGCAAATTAGTGGTTGCAGCGAATTTAGTAGCAAAATTAATAGTGCGCTGAGTTTTTTAGATACATTATTAAAAGAAGATGGCGTTATTTACGGTGTAACGACTGGTTATGGCGACTCAGTAACCGTAGCAGTACCATTAAATTTAGTAGATGAACTCCCCCTACATTTAACGCGATTTCATGGATGTGGACTAGGCGACGTATTTAATAAAGTACAAGGACGAGCAATTTTAGCCACGCGGCTTACGTCTTTATCGCAAGGCTACTCGGGTATTAGCTGGGAAATGCTAAATTTACTGCGCGACTACTTAAATCACGATATTGTACCGGTTATTCCTCAAGAGGGATCGGTAGGTGCCAGTGGCGACTTAACGCCATTATCTTATGTTGCTGGTGCTATGATAGGCGAGCGCGACGTATATTATAAAGACACCGTACGTAATAGCTTAGCGGTAATGCAAGAAGTTGGCTTAACGCCGCTCGTGCTGCGCCCAAAAGAAGGCCTTGCAATAATGAATGGCACCGCGGTAATGACCGCATTAGCCTGCTTAGCCTTCGACAGAGCCAATTATTTAGCCAAATTAGCCAGTCGTATTACCGCCATTGCTAGCTTAGCGCTCAAAGGAAATAGCCATCATTTTGATGAAATTTTATTCTCGGTAAAACCTCACCCAGGGCAGCAGCAAATAGCACGTTGGATCAGAGATGATTTAAATCATCACGACCATCCACGTAATGCCGACCGCCTGCAAGATCGCTACTCAATTCGCTGTGCACCGCATGTTATTGGTGTGCTGCAAGACAGCTTACCGTTTTTTAGGCAAATGATCGAAAACGAATTAAACTCAGCCAACGACAACCCAATTATTGATGGCGAAGGGGAGCATGTACTGCACGGCGGGCATTTTTATGGCGGCCACATTGCCATGGCAATGGACAGCATGAAAACCGCAGTAGCTAACTTAGCTGATTTAGCCGATCGACAAATAGCCTCCTTGGTTGATACAAAATATAACAATGGCTTGGCGTCTAATTTATCAGACAGTGCCCCTGAGCGTCGTTATATAAATCATGGTTTTAAAGCGGTACAAATTGGTGCCAGTGCTTATACTGCTGAGGCATTAAAATTAACTATGCCTGCCAGTGTATTTTCGCGCTCTACCGAGTGTCACAATCAAGACAAAGTAAGTATGGGTACCATAGCCTCGCGCGATTGTTTACGTATTTTAAAGCTTACCGAGCAAGTGATGGCCAGTACCTTATTAGCCGCTATTCAAGGGTTAAGGCTGCGAATTAAACAGGGCGAATTAGAATTTACGAGTTTAACTGACGATATGCAGCATATGTATAGCGATATAACTGGTTACTTTGAAAACCTGACCGAAGACAGACCAATGGAAGCGGTGCTAAGACAAACTATTAGCTATATTCAAAGCAAACGCTGGGCGCTTTATGAATAATAAAGGCGCATTACTTTCGCACAGCGTAGAAATAGAAATCCCTTTTCATGATTGCGATCCAATGAATGTAGTGTGGCATGGTAATTACCCACGCTATTTAGAAATTGCTCGTTGTGAGTTACTCAGAATATTTGACTACGACTACCTGCAAATGAAAGACTCTGGATTTGCGTGGCCCATTGTTGATATGCAAATTAAATACGTAGCATCAGCTGTATTTACACAAAAAATTAAAGTGGCAGCGTATTTAAAAGAGTATGAAAACCGCTTACGTATTGATTATATTATTACCGATGCAATCAGTAATAAGCGCATTACCAAGGCGTCCACTACACAAGTGGCGGTAGAAATTAGCTCCAAAGAAATGCAATTTGTTTCACCCCCAATACTTTATGAAAAACTAGCCCCTTTTTTAAAGTAGCTGGCAATTAAAGGAGAAGGAATGACAATGTTTAAATTATTTATAACCAGCGTATTGCTGCTATTTTGTAGTGCATTGCAAGCAAACACGGCATCGCAGGTAAATACCACATTAAAGGCTGATACAGTAACGGGTGAGTTTAAACAATATAAACAACTTGCTGGTTTTGCATCGCCGTTCGTCTCCTCTGGGGTGTTTTCTCTAAATGCCCAAAAGCTAGTATGGCAAGTAGAACAACCGGTAAAAAGCGCATTGATTGTAGAAAATGGCCAGGTATTGGTTGAAAATGCTAAAGGGGAGTTTGTACCACAGCCAGGCAGTGAGCAGTTTGTAGGGCTTTTAACTGACTTACTCAGTGTAGATATGAGCGCCCTCGCAACACGTTTTAGTATAAAAGCGCAAAACAATTGCCTGCAACTAACCCCAAAAGAAGCGTTGTTACAGCAATTATTTAGCCACTTTACTTTGTGTGAAAGTGATAAAACGGTACACAGCATCATCCTTTATGAGCATTCAGGTAGTAAAACAACTATTAAGTTTAGTTACCCTGAGCAGCCTTAACGGCTCAATCGTTTAAATAGTTAATTAATGGAATAGTGGATTGAAAAAACGAATTGGCATTGTTTTTATTTGGTTTAGTGGTTTTATTTTGCTTTTGACCAGTATATTTTGGCTGACTAAACCTACATTTAGTGCTGATATGTTTAGTTTGCTGCCAAAATCGCATTCTCAATTAGCTTATGGCGAACAGCTGTTTTTTGAAAAAAATGCCGACCGTGTGGTGTTTTCATTTGCTGGTGAGCAAAAAAATAACGCCCACGATGAATTTAACAATTGGCTTGAGCAGCAAGGTATAACAAGCACATTTAATTTTCCCTCTATAAACGCTTTAACAACCACATTTGCGCCTTATAAATATGCACTATTAAGTAAGCTCTATAAGCAAAAAATAGCAGACAAAGCCAGCTTTGAGCAGTTTTACCTGCAGCAATTAAATCAGTTAGGATCGCCATTTGTTAGTGCTACATTAAGTACTGATATTAGTTTAAGTTTAGCTGGCTTTATTAGCGAAAACTTAAGCCAAAGCCAAGTTTTTACTATTAAACAAAACCGCCTCACTCGCCAGTATGAGGGGGTTGAATATGCAATGCTTTTTGCCACACTGCCAGAGCCAAACTTGAGCATTAATAATGCAATTAGCTTAGCTGCTAAAATTAAAACGCAAATAAACACCCTAAGTAAAGCGCACCCAAATACCACTATTTCCTATTCAGGGGTGCTGTTTCATACGGCTGAAAATGCCCAACAAGCAAAATACGAAATGAGTTTGTTTGGTGGTATTAGCCTAATGGCACTGATGGTTATGGTGTTTTGGGTATTTAGAGCGATTAGCGGTATTTTATTAGCGAGCTTTACTGTGCTTAGTGCATTAATGGGCGGTGCGATTGTTATGCTATTGGTGTTTAACAGCATACATTTATTAACCTTGGTATTTGCCGTAACCTTAATAGGCATTGCTATTGATTACGCCTTTCATGGCATGACCGACTTAGCTAAAGTAGCAAATGGAACTGCACAGCAAGCCTCTTCTAACGGCTATAGCAAAGGGGTGAAATCAGCGTTATTACTCTCTTTTATTACGACCGCATTAGGCTACAGCTGCTTATTAGGTGCACCGTTAACCTTATTAGCGCAAGTGGCTGTGTTTGTTATAGCTGGCTTATTTAGTGCATGGTTGTTTACTGTGTTAATTTTACCATTTTGGCAGCAAACACTGCGTGTATCGACATCAAGTTTATTACTCAGTAAAAAAATAACGCGGGTGTTTTTGTACTGTAATAAAATAAAAAAACCACTGTTTATTGCGCTAAGTATAGTGCTTGCAAGCTTATTGATATTAAAACCGATTGAGTTTAATGATGATATTAGATTGCTTAATGCCAGCTCTGAGCAGCTAATGGCAAGTGAAAAAAAACACTTAACTTTACTGGATCAATGGCGCAGCCATATAGTATTTATTATTGGCGACAATGCACAACACGTGTTACAAAAACAACAGCGGTTAGTTAGCGATTTAACCGCGAGTAACCCGCATATTAAACACAATGCCATTAACCGATGGCTGCCTAGTATTGAGCAGCAAAAAAATAATTTAGCGGTGTTTAATCAAGCTAAAAAAAGTGGTGTGTTTGCACTCACCGAGCAATTAACTGGGCGGCAATTAAGTAGCGGCCCCGCGCAATTTATTACCTATAACACATTATTAAATAGCGAATTTAAACCCTTATTGTTAGCGCAAATGCATGTTGAGCCGCAGCAAGCCATAACCTGGATGACAATTACCAATATTAATACACAGAGCTTAAGCGCCGTGCTTTTAAAAGATGATGGCTTATTGCTATATAATAAACCGCAGCAAATTAGTGCGTTATTAAGCGATTACCGAGCATACTTATTGTTAAGTTTAATGCTTGCAGGGGCCATTAGTTGGTTACTTTTTAGTTGGCGTTTTGGCGTAAAAATTGCCACTTTACAACTGTTAAGCTTGTTATTAGTGGTTGTTAGCATGCTGTGGGTGTGTAATGCAATTCAAGGCAGCCTGTCGTTATTTAATATGTTGGGCGCGTTGCTAGTGGTAGCCTTAGCTATTGACTACCTTGTTTTTTATCAAATAAATAAGTTACAGCCAAAAAATATATTGGCAATTAGTTTATCTGCAGCGTCTTCTATGTGGGTGTTTGGTATGTTAAGTGCCTCAAGCACCCCTGCTATTTTTAGTTTTGGACTTACCGTAATGGTAGGGATTTTAGCGGTATATATTTTATCGCCGCTGAGTGTATTACCCTCGCAAAAGGAAGGATAAAGTGAATAACCCTGAGCAGTTTGATGTTGTTGTAATTGGTGCGGGCCCCTCTGGCGCACTTGCAAGTAGCCTTTTAGTGCAAAAAGGCTGGCGAGTATTAGTGCTTGAGCAACAGATTTTTCCGCGCTTTACTATAGGTGAGAGCTTGTTACCGCAATGTATGGAGTATTTGGCCGACGCTAATTTAGTCGCTCCATTGCATGAACACGCTGCTAGTTTGGGGTTTCAGTTTAAAAACGGCGCTGCGTTTCATCGAGCGGGTGAAAATACCGCTATTAATTTTACCGAAAAATCATCACCAGGGCCAGGTACTACTTATCAAGTGAAAAGAGGGCTGTTTGATAAATTACTAGCCGATAATGCACAGCTGCAAGGGGCTGTTATTCGTTATCAGCACAGTGTTAAAGACTACAAGGTTACTGATGTTTTTGAAAACAGTTCCGATAAAGGTAATACCAATAAAGATAGTACCGATAAAAATGGTGGTGCAACCTTATTAGTACACGACGCGCAGCAGCTGCCTTACCAAGTTCAAGCACGCTTTGTGTTAGATGCCAGCGGCTTTGGCCGAGTATTACCTAAATTACTAAACTTAGAGTTACCTTCTAACTTTCCGGTACGCAGTGCTTATTTTAGCCACTTTGTAGATAATATTAGCGATGAAAATTTTGATCGTAATAAAATCCTTATTACCGTACACCCAGAGCACCGAGATATATGGTATTGGCTAATTCCCTTTAGTGATGGCACCGCAAGTATAGGTGTTGTAGCAGAGTCTGAGCGTTTTAATGACGACGAAGCAGAGGTGATGTTAAATCGCTTTTTAGAGCAAGATCCACATTTAAAAGCACTGCTAGCTAAACGCGAATTAATTGGGCCAGCTCGTAGCATAACAGGCTACTCCTCTAATGTGAGTAAGCTGTATGGACAGCACTTTGCGCTATTAGGCAATGCGGGAGAGTTTTTAGATCCGGTGTTTTCATCAGGAGTAACCATTGCGCTTAAATCAGCAAGTTTAATTGCACCTTTGGTCGATCAGTATTTAAAAGGTGAGACGATTGACTTTGAGCAGCATTATGCAAAACCGCTACAAGCGGGAGTTAACTGTTTTAGAACTTTTGTTACAGGCTGGTACGATACGCGCTTTCAAGACGTAATATTTCATACAGAGCAAAACAAACAAGTGCGAGAAATGATCAGTGCAATTTTAGCCGGATACGCATGGGACACGAGTAACCCATTTGTTGCACAAAGTGAGCGCCGCTTAAATGTGCTAGCTCAGCTGTGCCGAACCTAATATGTTGAAATTAATATGCTTAAACTAATACTCCAGCGTGCACTGCTATTGCTAACCTGCATAGTGCTGTCAGCCTGTGCGAGTCAGTTTAGTTCCAGTGCAGCTATAAGCATAGCACCTGCGGCTAGCCTAAATTTAAATAGCATGGCGCCATCGATGTATGGCCGCTCTTGGCAACAAGTGTTATTTATTACCACTGGGCAAGAGCAGCATACCTTGTTATCGCAATTGGCGGTTAATGAGGCGGGAGGGGTCAAGTTGCTGATGATGACCAGCCAGGGCTTTCCAATTGTAGAGCTTGAAAAATCACCCAAAGAGCCAATTAAAGCTAAAAAAATGCTTGTAGGCGTCGATATAAATCCTGCTTATGTATTGGCCGACATTGCCTTAGTACATTGGCCTGTCGCGTTTATAAATGAGCAGCTGAGCGGCGCACTGGTGGAGCAAGTAGGCACACACAGACAAGTACTACAAAATCATAAAACCCTGATCACCATTGACTATAACGATGATGCAATTACGCTGCATAATATTGTACGTGATTATAAAATAATATTTAAAAAGGTAACTCAGTGACATATTGGCTAAATAACTTAGGTATTGTTAGTGCGATGGGAGTAGGCCCGCAGGCAACTCTCGATAGCTTAAACAGTTATAACTCTGCAACGCCTATATTAACTCTAAATTCTACACTTAGCGCGCAACAACAGCCGTTATATGTTGGCCAAGTAACCTCGGTTGCGTTGGCGCAAAAAAAACGTATAAATACCTTTATTGATATGTGTTTAGCGCAACTACAAACAACTATTGAGCAATTTTCGCATATCGATAAATCCCGTATTGCAGTGGTGTTAGGCACGAGTACTTCGGGTATTGCAGATGGTGAACGGGCTCGTGCTCATTTTGAACACACAGCGCAATGGCCAAATGACTTTCATTATTATGAACAAGAACTTGCCACCCCAGCACACTATATTGCGCAAAAGCTTGATGCAAAGGGACCCTGTTATAGTATTTCTACAGCCTGTACATCAAGCGCAAAAGCATTACTAAGTGCCCGCGCACTGCTAAAAGCTGATATGGCCGATGTTGTTATATGCGGTGGCGTTGACACCCTATGCCAACTTACTCTCAATGGTTTTGATTCGTTAGCGTCGTTAAGTAGCGGAGTTTGCCAGCCGTTTTCAAGTAGCCGAGACGGCATTAATATTGGTGAAGGCGCGGCATTATTTGTAATGAGTAAAGGCGTAAGCGCAATTACAGATAAAGCAATTGCACTGTACGGTGGCGGCGAAAGCTCTGATGCACATCATATTTCAGCGCCCGATCCCAATGGTATGGGCGCGCAATCTGCAATGCAAAAAGCACTAAAACAAGCGCAATTAGCTGCCCATGAAATTGACTACATAAATGCACACGGTACCGCAACGCTAAAAAATGATGAAATGGAGGCACTTGCAATTAATCGTGTGTTTGGCAACAATACGCCACTTAGCTCAAGCAAGCACTTAACTGGGCATACCTTAGGAGCTGCAGGCGCAATTGAAGCCGCGCTATGCTGGCTACTTCTTAAAGAGCAAGGCCAGTATGCATTGCCGTATAACGTATTATCAACGGGCGGTAACTTGGCCGATGTAAAAATAATAAAACAAGCATTTAAGCCCAAATTGCGTTACTGCTTGTCAAACTCATTTGCCTTTGGTGGCAATAACGCCAGTTTAATTTTAGGTATTGCCAATGAATGAGCTGAGCAGTAATCACTACGCAATTGAGCAGTTGCTTGCCCACGACGCACCAATGATTTTAATTGACACTTTAACGCATTATAGCGCCGAGAGTGCGCGTTGCCAGGTAACGATTACACCGCAAAGTGCGTTTTATAATGCCGATATTGCCGGTGTACCCAGTTATATTGGGGTTGAGTATATGGCGCAGTCAATAGCCGCTTACGCAGGCGCATTAGCAAACGATGCAAATGAGCCTCCTAAAATAGGCTTTTTAATTGGTACGCGTAAATATCAAACCCATCAAGCGTGTTTTAAAGTTAATAGTAGTTTAACTATTAAAGTGCATAAGCTATATCAAGAAGAGTCGGGATTGAGTGTGTTTGAATGCCAAATAATCCACGGCGATACATTAGCATGTGAAGCAAAAATTAATGTTTTTCAGCCCGAAAATCCGCTGGAATTTATAAGAGATAATCAATGACAAAACGAATTTTAGTCACAGGTTCAAGCCGTGGCATAGGCAGGGCTATTGCGCTTAAATTAGCATCCCAAGGGTATGACATTACAGTGCATTGTAAAAGTGGTGTGGCAGATGCACAAGCAACTTGCGCAGCAATACAGGCATTAGGCCAAGCTACTAGCTTATTACAATTTGATGTATGCGACAGAGCCGCCGCCAAAGCACAAATAGAGCAAGACATAGCCCAGCATGGTGCTTATTATGGCGTGGTATGTAACGCAGGTATTACCAATGATATGGCGTTTCCGGCTATGCAAGGCGAGGACTGGGATTGCGTTATTCGTACCGGGCTTGATGGCTTTTATAATGTGGTGCACCCCACGGTAATGCCTATGGTGCAAAACCGTAAAGGTGGGCGTATTGTAACCATGGCTTCTGTATCTGGCATTGCCGGTAACCGTGGGCAAGTAAATTACAGTGCGGCAAAAGCCGGTATTATTGGCGCTACAAAAGCGTTGTCGTTAGAGTTGGCTAAGCGAAAAATAACCGTAAACTGCGTTGCACCTGGGTTAATAGAAACCGCAATGACTGACGAGTTACCGGTAGACGAAATGCTAAAAATGATCCCGCTTAAGCGTATGGGCACAGTAGAGGAAGTTGCGGGTACTGTGGCATTTTTAATCTCAGATGATGCGGCCTACATTACCCGCCAAGTCATTTCAGTTAACGGCGGTATGGTGTAATGAAGCGCGTTGTAGTGACAGGTATGTCGGTGATCACCGCACTTGGCGATGAATGGTCGGTATTTAAACAAGCACTGATCAGAGGCGAAAATGCAGTGACCACTATGCCACAGTGGGACAAAGCACCAGAGCTTAATACGCGTTTAGCGGCGCCGGTTACTCATTTTGAGCGACCGAGTCATTATAAACGTAAACAAATACGCTCAATGGGGCGAGTGGCGCTTATGTCAACACGCGCTACAGAGTGCGCGTTAGAGCAAGCCCAGTTACTCAATCATAGTAGCTTAACCGATGGCTCTACGGGGGTTTCTTATGGTTCATCTATAGGGTCAACCCCGCCGTTACTCGCGTTTGCTAATATGATGGAGTCGGGCTCTATGTCTGGGGTAACAGCCACTAGTTATATTCAAATGATGGCGCATACTGCTCCGGTTAATGTTGGAGTGTTTTTTGGCTTAAAAGGGCGAGTGATCACCACAAGCTCAGCTTGTACCTCAGGCTCACAAGGTATTGGTTATGCCTATGAAGCAATAAAATTTGGTCGTCAAAAGGTGATGGTTGCTGGTGGTGCAGAGGAGTTATGTATTACCGAAGCCGCAGTATTTGATACCTTATATGCTACCAGCACAAAAAACGACACACCCAAGTTAACCCCCAGGCCATTTGATAAAGACCGTGATGGATTAGTTATTGGCGAAGGTGCTGGCACACTGATTTTAGAAGAGTATGAACACGCAAAAGCGCGCGGTGCCACTATACTGGCAGAGGTGGTTGGTTTTGGTTGTAATAGTGATGGTGAGCATGTTACTCAACCTACCTCTAAAACAATGCAAATAGCGATTGAACAAGCCCTACACGATGCAAATTTAACCGCCCAGCAAATTGGTTATGTAAGTGCGCATGGCACCTCAACCGATCGAGGCGATATAGCAGAGTCGCATGCCACTTTTAACGCATTAGGGGCAAAACCCATTAGCTCTTTAAAAAGTTATTTAGGCCACACTTTGGGCGCATGCGGTGCTATTGAAGCGTGGGCGACGATTAATATGATGAATGATAACTGGTTTGCCCCCACAATAAACCTCACCGAGGTGGATAACGAGTGCGCTCAACTTGACTATATAACCGAGCAAGGGCGAGAAATTAACACCGATTATGTAATGAGTAATAACTTTGCTTTTGGCGGTATTAATACCTCTTTAATATTTAAACGCTATAAAATAGATTAAACCATGCAAAAGTAAAGTAATGACTAACTGTTAGCACTTTTTTACTGTATAATTTGCGACCCTTGATAATGTGGCCGCAGGTTATACACCATGAATTTTAAATCTTTTAGTTTTGCTCCTGAACTTGTTCAGGCGTTAGACGAACTTAACTATCACACCCTTACGCCCATTCAGCGCGCAGCAATTCCTGCTGTTCGTAAAGGTAAAGACGTTTTAGCAAGTGCACAAACGGGTACGGGTAAAACCGCCGCGTTTGCGCTACCAATTATTCAAAAATTATTTGAGTCTGAAGTAAGCACTACTAATGCTCCGCATGCCTTAGTTTTAGCGCCTACGCGCGAACTTGCAGAGCAAATAGCAAATAACTTTAAAGACTTCGCAAAACACACTTCGTTAAAAGTAGTCAGCTTATTTGGCGGTGTTAACACCGCAGGCCAAGCTAATGCACTTAAAGAAGGTGTTGATATTGTAGTAGCAACGCCAGGGCGTTTACTTGATCATATTCGCTTAGGTAACTTAAGCCTTGCCAGCGTAAAGCATTTAGTACTTGATGAAGCAGACCGTATGCTAGATATGGGCTTTATTGAAGAGATGCAGGGCGTTATAAAAAGCTGCGCTGACGATCGTCAAATCTTGTTGTTTTCAGCCACTTTCCCAGCAGCAATTAAACAGTTTGCATCTAAAGTATTAAAACAGCCAGAAATAGTACGTGTTGATCAAACAAACAGTACTGCTAGCACTGTAGCGCATGTGGTTTACCCAGTTGAAGAGCGCCGTAAGCAAGAGCTGCTTTCTGAGCTAATTGGTAAGAAAAACTGGCAGCAAGTGTTAGTATTTGTAAACATGAAAGAAACAGCCGATGAGCTAGTAACAGAGCTTAACCTTGATGGCATTCCGGCTGCGGTTTGTCATGGCGATAAGTCACAAGGTAATCGTCGTCGTGCGCTGCGTGAATTTAAAGAAGGTAAAGTACGTGTATTAGTGGCAACAGAAGTTGCGGCGCGTGGTATTGATATAGACGGTTTACCGCGTGTAATTAATATTGACTTACCTTGGCTTGCAGAGGACTACGTACATCGTATTGGTCGTACCGGCCGCGCAGGTAAAGAAGGCCAAGCAATTTCGTTTGTAAGCCGTGAAGAAGAAAACATGTTGTTTGAAATTGAAACCTTAATTGGTCAAAAAATTAAACGTGTTTACTTAGAAGGCTATGCAGTAAGTAACCGTGAAGTATTAATTGATAAAATTGGCAAAAAGCCTGCACACTTACGTCGTACTCGTGCTAATAAGCCATCTGGTCAAGCAACTGGCGAAGCAAGAGCAGTAAATCGCTCACGTATATCTAAAATACGTAAAAGCTTAAAAGGCGAAAAACTGTCGCTTAAAAAGTAATTAATAATGCGCTAACCTAATATGGTTATTTGCAGTTACAAAAAAACCTGAGCTTGCTCAGGTTTTTTTATGGCTTAAATTAATAAAACGCTTATTTTGCGTTTTCTAGCATTGAAAGCGCCACCGCTTCAGCTGCTTTAATACCATCAATACCTGCCGATAAAATACCACCGGCATAGCCTGCGCCTTCTCCAGAAGGGTAAAGCCCTTTAGTATTAATACTTTGAAGTGTTTTATCGCGCTTAATACTTACCGGCGAAGAGGTACGTGTTTCTACCCCTGTTAGTAAGCCATCATTAGTTGAAAAACCACGAATTTGCTTATTAAATGCCGGAATTGCTTCACGCAGAGCATCAATTGCATATTTAGGTAATACATCGGCTAAATCGGTTAATTTAATACCCGGCGTATAAGATGATTGCACATCGCCTAAAGCTGATGACGATTTACCCTTTAAAAAGTCGCCAATAAGTTGTGCTGGCGCATCGTAATTACTGCCGCCAAGTTCGTATGCTTGTTTTTCAAGTTTACGTTGTAACTCAATACCCGCTAATGGGTGACCCGGGAAGTCTTGCTCTGGCGAAATACCTACAACAATAGCGCTGTTTGCATTGCGCTCACTACGAGAATATTGGCTCATACCATTGGTAACAACTAGGCCTTCTTCAGAGGTGGCTGCAACCACAGTCCCCCCTGGGCACATACAAAAACTATATACGGTACGGCCATTATCACAGTGGTGAACTAGTTTGTAATCAGCAGAGCCTAAAATGGGGTTACCTGCATTGTCGCCAAAACGGCACTCATCGATCATAGATTGCTTATGCTCGATCCTAAAACCCACCGAAAATGGTTTAGCTTCCATGTAAATACCTTTTTTATATAGCATATCAAAGGTATCACGGGCACTGTGACCCACAGCAAGCACTACATGGCGGGTATTTAGCTGCTCGCCATTTGACAAGGTTAAGCCCGTTACTTGGCCGTTTTCTAAATGAATGTCGTCTACGCGAGTGCTAAAGCGAATTTCGCCGCCAAGTTCTACAATATGCGCGCGCATTTTTTCAATCATAGTTACCAGTTTAAAGGTTCCTATGTGTGGCTTACTTACGTATAAAATTTCTTCTGGCGCGCCAGCGGCAACAAACTCGGTAATAACTTTACGGCCATAATGTTTTGGATCTTTTACTTGGCTGTATAATTTACCGTCGGAGAATGTACCTGCGCCGCCTTCACCAAATTGTACATTTGACTCGGTATTTAGTGCGCGCTTACGCCAAAAACCAAAGGTATCTTTAGTGCGCTCGCGTACTTCTTTACCACGCTCTAATATAATTGGCTTAAAGCCCATTTGTGCCAACACTAAACCTGCAAATAAACCACAAGGGCCAAAGCCTATTACGACAGGGCGCTCTTTTAAATCGTTATTTGCCTGGGCAACAAACTTATAAGCGGTGTCGGGTGCTACTTTTACATGCTGATCTTTGGCAAAAGTTGTGAGTAACTGCTCTTCGTTATCAACGCTTATATCTAAGGTATAAATAAGTAAAATAGCTGTTTTTTTACGGGCATCGTAACCACGTTTAAACACATTAAAACTATGTAACTGTTCTGGCGTTATTTTTAGCTTACTGACAATGGCATCTTTAATTGCATTTTCGTCATGATCTAGCGGTAGTTTTATTTCGGTTAAACGTATCATTTTGTCTCTTTTAGGTGTCTTAGCGGGCTTTTAATTACCGCTCACAATAAGGGGAGTAGCGCAAATAGCACCACAAAACATAAGGCGCTTATTTTACGTTAAATTACGCTATTATGGCACTTATATATTGTATTTTAGCCTTGGTTGGGTATGATCCGCCGTTGTCGTTATAAAACCTTAGGCATTGAACCATTATGGCATTTGTAGTCACCGAAAACTGTATTAAATGTAAGTACACAGATTGCGTATCAGTGTGCCCAGCAGATGCATTTTTTGAAGGCCCTAACTTTTTAGCTATAAGCCCAATTGATTGCATTGACTGTGGTTTATGCGTACCTGAATGTTCAGCTGATGCTATTTATCAAGAAGATGAATTACCAGAGTCACAACAAGAGTTTACCGAACTAAATGCCGAGCTTGCACTTATATGGCCACGCATTACGCAGGCAAAACCAGCCCCAGCCGATGCTGATGAGTGGAATGGTATTGCTGATAAACTCAAGCTTATTGAAACCTAATCGCTGCGCTTAAATATTTCTTTATTATTAATTAGTTAATGATATGCAAAAAACTATTTGCAAGGTGTTAACAAATCCATTGGTATAAACTACAATCCACGCCAGAAATTACTCTTATTGAGTAATTTAAGTCTAAATGGATGTTTATGCAGTACTTAATAATAAAAAAACAATCAGTGTTCTTTATTTTAAGCTTTTTCTTTCTTTTACTCACCACTCCAAGCGCGCTTGCCAATAAACAACACTATTCACTCACGCGTATTAATAAAAATATAACAGTAGATGGGGTAATGAATGAGGCGCATTGGCAAGATGCCACGCGCATTGCATTGCAGTTTCAAGATGAACCAAATGAAAAAGGTACGCCACCGGTAAAAACCGATGCTTATATATACGAAGACGGCAGTAACTTATATGTAGCGTTTGTTGCACACGATCCTGACCCAACGCACATTCGCGCTGCACTGCGAGATCGCGATACTCTGTGGCAAGATGACACCGTGGCACTAGTAATTGATACCTTTAATGATGAGCGCTCTGGTTATGAATTTTATGTGAACCCGCTAGGGGCTCAGGGCGATATTCGCATGACCGACACCGATGGCTGGCAACAAGACCTTTCTTGGAATGCCATTTGGGATAGCGCAGGCAAGATTACTGAGCAAGGTTATGTGGTAGAAATGCGTATTCCTTTTAAAGCGCTGCGTTTTGCACAAAATAAAGAGCAATTAACCTGGGGTTTTGCCCTAATGCGCAATTATCAACGAGATGTGCTTTATCAGTTATCAAACATTGGGTTTGATCGCGATATTAAGTGCAGCCTTTGTCAGTTTGATAAACTTACCGGCTTTGAAAAAATAACGGCCAGCAAAAACCTGCAATTAACGCCTACTTTAACTGCGCTGCGTAACGATACCAAATCACAGTTACCGGGTGATTGGGAAAATGGCGATGTAAACGCCGAAGTGGGTATAGATTTACGCTGGGGCTTAAGCCAAGACGCCGTTATAAACGCCACTATAAATCCAGACTTCTCGCAAGTGGAAACCGACTCTCTGGCACTGGATATTAATACCACTTACTCTATATACTATGAAGAAAAACGGCCGTTTTTTTTAGACGGTGCGTCATATTTTAAAAGTAGTTTATTTGAGCTTTTATATACTCGCACCATTGCAGAGCCTAATCTAGGCGCTAAATTAACCGGCAAAACAGCTAATCACAGTTATGCGGTGATGTTTGCCGATGACGACAATAGCAATATTTTACTGCCAACTAATCAGGGCTCAGGATTTGCAAGCTTAAACGAAAATACCAAAGTGGCAGTGGCGCGTTACCAGTACGATATTGGCCAGCAAGGCACTATAGGGGTTTCAAGTACGCATCGTGAAGGTGATGACTATCGCAATACGGTTTTATCAGTTGACGGTAGTTACTGGTTTAATCAATCAGACACCTTAAGTTATCAAGTTGCGAGCAGTGATACCCGCAACTCAGCATTTTTAGTTGAAAATTATAACCTGTCACAAACACAATCCGATCAAGCGTATGCAATTAAGCTCACCCGCGATAAACGCGATTATAAATTATTCGCAGAGTACGAAAATATTGGCGCAGATTATCGTGCTGATTTAGGCTATCAAGCTAAGGTCGATTACGAAAAAGTTATTTTAGGAGGCGGGCAAACCTGGTATCGAGATGAAAATGATTTAGTTACCTCTTGGTCATATGTAGCTGATTGGGATAAAACCTGGGCGAAAAATGGCGATTTACTTGAGCAAGAGTACGAAGGTTATTTAAGCTTTAAAGGCCAAAAACAGTCTATTTTCGAAATAGGGCTGATACATAGGTATGAAACTTATAACACTAATTTTTATAATCAAAACATTGGTTATATTTACAGCGGATTTAAACCAACAAAAGATCTTAGGCTGTCTTTGTATGTTGAATACGGGAGTCGCATTGACTACAGTAATGAGCAACTAGGTGACGCCTTTGATACCCAAACTCAAGCGGTGTGGGATATAAACAATCACTGGCAAGTTGACATAAAGCATAGCTACAGCCAATTAGACAACCCACAAGGGGAGCGTGTTTTTACAGCTAACCTAATTGATTTTAGGCTTTACTATAAATTTAATATGCGCTCAATGCTAAAGCTTATTTGGCAATTTGAAGATATTGATCGCAACGAAAATGCTTATTTTTATCAAGTGAACCAAACTAATAAAGATTACGGCAGCCAACTCGTTTATTCGTACAAAATTAATGCGCAAACATTATTTTACTTAGGGTATTCAGATAAAGGTTACCAAGATGATTCACTTAAAAGTTTAGAGCGCGACCAGCGCACTTTTTTTACTAAAGTCAGTTACGCATGGCAGCTTTAAGCAAGGTAAAAAACAACTCGAGTAGGGCTAGCAAGGATGATGGTTTGGATAAGTTTATCAACGCTTATAAAAGTAGATGCTCTAATAATTTAATAGCTTGAAAACTATGTAAAAAGGGTATTACGATTGCCATTGATGATTTTGCACTGGTTTTAGCTTTGTAAGTACTTTGGCTGATTTACCTATAGATGTGATTAAAATTGCTCGATCTTTTATTACTCAAGCAAATAAAAGTAAAAATGCCACTTAACTTAAGTGGCATTTTTTTGCTAAGTAATAGCATTCATTTAATTAATTAAGTTTATAAATTAAACGTACGTGATACGGCCAACACCAGGCGCTCATCTGTGTAGTCGTAATCTAAGCTGGTGTTCTCGGCGGCAACTTCAATATTAAAGCCTTCATAGCTAGTTTGGTATGCTAAGCGGTAATGGTTGTAAGATTTTTTTTCATTGCTATCCCACGCGTATTTTTTACCGTCTAATGAGTTTGAAATATCAAAACTTGCACGTAACGCATGGTTAGGTGCTAACTCATATGTATGCGCTATTTGTGATATAATATGCCCTGCGCCGCTGCCAAAGTAGTCCCAGCTGTACCAAAAGTTAAGCTCTGTTTGGCCATAATCACTCGCATAGCCAAATTTTGTATAGGCTTCGCCATAATTAAAATCACTGCCGTCACCTTGATACGTATAATAAGCAATACCGTAATCTAGACTAACCTGTTCGTTAAGTTGCATAAAACGCCCAACGTAAGCGTCAAGCTCAAAGTCTATATCGTCGAGACCAATAATATCTACGTTAGAGGCCCAAATACCCGCATAAACACCGTTATCAAATGCATAATCAAGGCTTGCTTGAATTGCTGGGTCACTGTCGGTTTGGGATACACCATTAAAAGTATAGTCAGAAGCTGCAGTAATAGTTGTTGACCAATTAGCCGCTGCAGTTGTAGATAAAAGTGTAAAAGGTAAAGCGATAAAAAGTTGTTTTAGTTTATTATGCATAGTGTTTTTCCTAGCTCATATTTTCAATTTTGGTGTAATCAATTTTGTTTGCTTTTGGTGAGCCTATAATGTCGTTCACCGTTTTTAATTTGTTGTAGCCAATATAAGCAATACAAATAAAGAACAAGGCAATAACTAATGCGCCAACCCATTGAATTTGCAAAAACTCTAACTTAAATAGTAATGTTAACAACGACAAAGCAACAATATTCATGGTTAAGTATTTAAATTTACCTAAGCGTTTAACCGTCAAGTTTAAGTTATCTGTGTATAACCGGATAAGCGAATCAAGAGAGTTAATTACAAAAATAATACCAACAAATACCATGGCAAAGTTTTTAATACCTTCGGTAGGAATACCAGCTTCGTGGTAGTGATAAAGCACACTAAACCAGATAGCAATTGGAATTGATGGGAAAATCAACATTGCAGCCAATACCTGGTAAGTTCTTAATCCACCGACAAAACGTGCAGTAAATTGACCTATCATGATGCTCCATGCAAACCACCAAAATAAATAAAACGCATGGTAGTCATTTAGCGGTAAAACAAATTCATTAATATTGGCAAAATAAGTACCAATAGCGCCTAAGTTATTCGAAAAGGCAGACAATTCACTGTCACCAAATACAAATGCACCCGCCCACATAAAGGCAATGAGCGCTAAAAACATCCAAGTAGTAGAAATACTTAAAATACGTACATACTTAATGTCGGTACTCGAGTAGGCAGCAAACGATATTGCAGCCAACACAATTAAATAAAACACCGGAATAACACTCGAACCATCGCCTAAATCGGGTAAGTACCAAGGTAAATTAGTCAGTAGTAGGTAAGCAGTAAATGCACAGGTGCCAATGATGACAACGTTATTAATAAACTTAACCCAAGGAATTTCGAAAAATTTAACTTTAGGTTCTATTACACAGAAATAAAAGCACGTAAGAAAGTAAAATCCCCAGATTAAAAACCCCCAATAGCCAAACTCAATAGCTAGCGGATTTGCAAATGCGTACTCTGGGCTTGCTTTTATGTCTGCATAACCGGCAAATTCGGTTAACGGAAACATAATAAGGCCAACATCTAGGCCTGAGGTAAATAATATGGCTATAAAGGTAAATGTTCTAACTGGCGTTACGCCTACAACACGTACATTGCCCCATTTAAATAAAATAGCGATTACAGCTAATAAGGTGAAAATAATCCCAGCACTAAGCCAAATAGTCATTATCGCCCTCCCAAAATAAATAAAAGTAATTCATAAATACTCCGTTTATTGTTTTTCTCGCGTTAACACAACATAACCAATTTATATCGTGAGCCACGGCGAGCCTCACAAAGGGTTAACTACCTAAGTAGCTAAACCTTTGCCAGTGGCTTAATTTATATCTTGCTATTACGTTGTGTTGTTTGCCAGTTAGCGCTCATTGCTACAGATGCATTGAGTTTTGCTAGTGGTTTATTACCTAAAATAATATCAGCGGCTTTTTCGGCCACCATAATGGTAGGGCCGTTTAAGTTACCGTTTGGTATGGTTGGAAATATAGACGAGTCAACTACTCGTAAACCTGCAATCCCATGTACTTGGGTGTTTGAATTAACGACTGCCAGTTCATCTTCACCCATTTTGCAAGAGCAAGAAGGGTGATAAGCGCTTTCAACCGTTTGACGTACAAAGGCATCTATTTCTGCATCGGTTTGAATATGCTTACCTGGCTGAATTTCTTCATCGCGATAATCATCAAAGGCACTTTGCTCAATAATTTCACGAGTTAGGCGTACACAGGCTCTAAAGCCTTCAATGTCATCTTGATGTTGTAGGTAATTAAACACAATTTTAGGTGGTTGCTGAGGATCAGCCGATGCAATAGTAACGCTGCCGCGGCTTTTTGGCTTGTTATGACCTACATGTACTTGAAAACCATGGCCGTCAAAGGCACTGCGTCCGTCGTAGCGCATTGCGGCAGGTAAAAAGTGGTATTGCAAATCTGGCCATTCAACTCCAGGCTTAGAACGAATAAAAGCACATGATTCAAAGTGATTTGTAGCGCCCAGTCCCTTGCGGGTTAATAACCAACGCGCACCAATTAAACCTTTTGAAATTAACCCTAATTTACCGTTTAAGGTAATAGGTTGTTTGCACTTATATTGAAAGTAAAACTCAAGATGATCTTGTAAGTTTTGCCCTACACCGGGTAAATGGTGTTTTACCTCAATGCCAGCTTTTTTAAGCACTTCGCTATCGCCAATACCCGATAGCTGTAAAATATGTGGCGAGCCAATAGAGCCGGCGCTTAATATCACTTCTTTTGCAGCAACAGCGGTTTTAATTTCGCCATTTACTTTGTATTCAATACCAGTGGCTTTTTTGCCCTCTAAAACAACGCGCTGGGCAAGTGCACCGGTAACAATAGTTAAATTATTACGCGATTTGACTGGGTCTAAATATTCACGCGCGGCTGAGCTACGTACACCGTCTTTTACCGTCATGTGCATTGGCCCAAAGCCTTCTTGCTGCGAGGCATTGTAGTCGTTAGTGTGTGCGTAACCCGCTTCAATGCCCGCTTTAATAAAGGTGCTGTACAAAGGGTTTTTCATTTCGTTACCGTTATTAACGCCCAGCGGGCCTTTACCGCCACGGTACTTATTTTCACCTAAGTAAAAGCTTTCTGCTTTTTGAAAATACGGTAAACACGACTGATAATCCCAGCCGTTTGCGCCATTTTGTTGCCATTCGTCAAAGTCTTTTGCATGGCCGCGTACATACACCATGCCATTTATAGATGACGAACCACCGAGTACTTTACCGCGCGGACAATGCATTTCGCGGTTGTCTAAATACGGCTCAGGTTGGGTATGAAACTGCCACGCGTACTTATCGCTATTCATTGGAATAGAAAGCGCGGTAGGCATTTTTATAAAAATGCTTTTATCACTGCCACCCGTTTCTAGTAGTAATACACGGGTGTTTTTATCGGCTGATAAGCGATTTGCTAACACGCAACCTGCAGAGCCTGCGCCCACAATAATATAGTCATACGAATTACTCATAATCAGTATCCTTTAAAATGGGCTTTCTATGTCGGTCATACCAACATAAACAGATTTAGTTTGGGTATAAGTATCGAGGGTTTCTATGCCGTTTTCGCGGCCAATGCCCGATTGCTTGTAACCACCCACTGGCATTTCTGCAGGTGAGTTACCATAAGCGTTAATCCAACAAATACCCGCTTGTAGTTGATGAATAACACGGTGTGCACGTTTAATGTCGCTAGTAAATACACCGGCAGCTAGACCAAGGTGAGTACCGTTTGCACGTTTAATCACATCGTCTTCGTCATCAAATACCAACACGCTCATTACTGGGCCAAATATTTCCTCTTTAACTATGCTCATGTCATCGTTGCAATCAATAAACACAGTAGGGGCAACAAAATAGCCGTTAGGTGCAGATGCAGGTGAAAGTGTTGTACCACCTGTTAGTAGCGTTGCGCCCTCTGCAATACCTTTATTAACGTAGCTCATTACTAAGTCTTGATGCTTTTTAGAAATTAGCGCGCCAAAGTTAGTATTTAAATCTTGAGGATCGCCGGCAATAATATTTTGTTCAGTGCGGGTTTTAAGCTCATCAATAAATTGTTGATATACATTTTTATGAACATAAATACGGGTACAATTAGTACACACTTCGCCTTGAGTATAAAAGTTGCCTAACATTGCAGCACTTACTGCTTGTTCAATATTGGCATCATCAAATACAATTAATGGCGACTTACCACCAAGCTCCATGGTGACATCTTTTAAAGATCCCGCAGCGCTCGCAACTACCTTTTTACCTGTACCCACTTCGCCAGTAAACGACACTTTATCTATATCAGTATGCTGTGTTAGCCATTGGCCTACATCGCCTGCGCCTTGTACTACATTAAATACACCTGCGGGTACGCCAGCTTCTACAAAAATTTCAGCTAGCTTAATTGCGCCAAGTGGTGTTTCTTCCGATGGTTTAAAAATAAACGCATTACCAGCGGCAAGAGCAGGGCCCGATTTCCAACAGGCAATTTGTAGCGGGTAGTTCCACGCACCAATACCAGCGCAAATACCTAAAGGCTCTTTACGGGTATAGTAAAAGTCGCTGCCAACCATTTGTTGTTGGCCAACTTGTGCCGGTGCTAAACCAGCAAAGAATTCAATAACATCAGCGCCTGTTTCAATATCTACACAGTTTGCTTCTTGCATTGGTTTGCCGGTATCAAGTACCTCTACCAGCGCTAGCTCATCATTGCGCTCGCGTAAAATTGCTACGGCCTTGAGTAAAATGCGACTGCGCTCAATAGGCGACATGACCGACCACTGCGCAAAACCTTGCTTTGCACTTGCAATGGCACCGTTTTGAATAAACTCGTCAGCAATTTCTACTGCATAAATAACTTCACCCGTAGCAGGGTTAGTTACATCAAATGTTTTGCCGCTTTTATTTGCAAGGAAATGGCCGTTAATAAAATTTTGATAGACAGGTGTTGTCACGCTAGGCTCCATATTGCTTGATGAGTGAATGCACATAACTTTTTGCTAGCTTTTCACTGTGATTAAACTGATGTTCGTTTGATTTACTAAGTACTGCTCGTAACCATAGGCCGTCGATCATGGCGGCGCTAAGTTCGGCTGCTTGTTTTGCTTGCTCAGCGGGCATTAATTGCTTAAATGAAAATGCTAAATTACTTTGCAAGCGTTTGCTGTTTACATTTTGTAGCCGGTGTAATCCGGCATCGTGCATTGATTGTGCCCAAAAGCTCAACCAAGTTCGTGTAGTATCTGAGCGCTGTTGCACAAGTGCAAAGTTGGCTTCAATAATAAACATTAAGCGCTGCGTCGCGTTGGTATTTGCTTCAAGTTTGCAAACAAGCTCCTGTTTTAAACTCGTAAGTAAATACCTCACCGTTGCTTCAATTAATCCCTGTTTACCACCAAAGTAATGACTAATTATTCCAGAGGATAATCCCGCATTTTTACTAATACTGTTAATAGTGGTTGCCTGTAAACCGCGCTGTGCAACCGACTCAATTGTTGCGTCAATTAGCTGCTGACGTCTTATAGGTTCCATTCCAACTTTAGGCATATTTATTATTAATTGACCGTTCAATGAACATAAGTTTAAGGTAATAGTTCTAACAATTCAAGGCGCAGGTAAATGATCGGATGCCTAAATGTAGATTAAATATTAACAAGAAATGTGATCTAGTATACGTAAATAACAAACATTGAATTTGTTTTATATTATTTAAAAACAAGAGTTTATGTGTTATTTTGTAGTGCAATAGGGGAGGGTTATTTTGGCTAAGAAATAAAATGTAAATAATTTAAAATAATATGCTTAGTACGGTAATCATTAGAGCACTAACGGTATGTGTTGCTGTTTATATAGCCAAAATTGCAATGGATATAATTATAACGACAGGCTGGTTTTATAAAGTTAATTGTAAATATAGCAAAGCAAGAAGGGCTAATATAGGTACAAAGCAGACGTATTGTTACAGCTTAATTTAAGGCGCTAATATACCTTTGAACAAAAGAGGATAACGCCTAAGACGATTTCCAATGTAGTCATCGGCCATAATTTGTGCGCAAATTTCATCCACGTTATTACATGCTGCAAACACCCAGTCAAATCGCTCAATAGCGAGGAGAAAGCCTTTTTTTAAATGGGTTTGGGTACGGTAGTAAGCTAGGTTGTGGCGAATAATTTCGAGCTTGTTCGGATTAGCTTCAAGCTCAATAATTACTTGCGTAATAAAGGAAGTATTGAGCTTGCTAGTGGCGCGTTTTTTAAGCCTGGGTGGCAGCATTAGGTTTCATTGGCAATATTGTGTAATTTTTTTAAAAAGTCATCTTTGTGTTTTTCATGTTCGTAATCAAGATGATACGTATTATGAAACCCAAAACGCAGTTCTACGCCGCTGCCTTGTAAATAAATGGTATAACCGTCTGCGTCTGAATACGCGGTAACGCCTTGATAATGCTTACCATCATCCTGCATTTCGCCGCGTTGTATTATGCGTTCATACACAGCCAAAATTTGCTTGTTGTCGATTTCATTTTTCATTAATTAATCCTTAACTTTACAAGTATATACGTTTTAGATATGTGGTCCGATCATCTTAAAAACAATGGTTAAAAAATGATGATATTACTTTGTAATTTGGTTATTTTAAATTATGCTCACAATTCATTATTTGTTGAGCTTACACCATGATAGACAAGGCGTTACTACTTAAAACTCGTGAATTATCAGATCAATTAGTTGCCCTGCAAACACCTATAAGAATACTGGATGCGATTAATTGGGATAAACAAATTAAAGAAGAATTTTTTAGACAGAAATGTCAAAAAAATCCACTTATCGATCGTGCTTATTATCAGCAGCGCGATTTAGGATTTGTGCCCAGCGAACTACGCCAAGCGTTTTCTACTTTGCAGCGTAACATTATTAACCAGTTAGGACAGCTAAACCCAATAGCTCAATATATGGGAAAAATGTGCAGCGAGTATAAAACCGTATTAAGCATGCTGGAATATCGAGGAACGCCTGAATTTCATGACCTATCAGTAGAGCTATTTGGGCACCCTAAAGATTTGTTTCATGCTGGTGAGCCTTCACTTACTGAGCTGGCAAACATGTTAGAGCGGCCGCTTAAAAACTTATTAATTGCCGATATACTGCCAGACGATCCTAAAAATATAGCAGCAAGCGATGCTGTGCGTATTTTATCTGAGCAAGTTAATGCCAGTATGGTAGGGATCAACGTAGAGGTAATACTAAGCGATGGCATAGTGAGCGATGCAGCCGCTGGGGCTAATAACATTAAGCTAAATAAAGATGTGAAGTTTTCGCAGCGTGAACTCGATATTCTAGAAGTGCACGAAGGCTGGATACATGTAGGCACGACGCAAAATGGCCTAGCGCAACCTTACTTAACCTGTTTAAGTAAAGGCACGCCAAGCTCAACAGTGACCCAAGAGGGCCTTGCGGTATTAACCGAAATTATTACCTTAAAATCAACACCACGGCGCTTATCTAAATTAGTTAACCGTATTCAAGCGGTAACCAAGGTAATTGATGGTGCTGAATTTGTTGATATTTACCGCGATTATGTAGCGCAAGGGTTATCGCAAGATGAAAGCTATACTTTAGCTCAGCGTGTATTTAGGGGCAGTACACCCACAGGTTTGCCGTTTACTAAAGACATTGCCTACATTAAAGGCTTTGTTTTAGTGTACAACTTAATTCGGGTTGCCATACAACTGGGCCGAATCGATCAACTGCCTTTATTACTGGTGGGAAAAATATCGATTGATGACTTTAGGCTGATTACGCAACTGCATAGTTTAGGAGTAATCGAATCGCCTAAGTTTGTACCGCCACACTTTAAAGACTTACGCGGTTTAGCAACTTGGCTTAGTTTTGGGCGCTTTATTGGTGATTTGTCGTTTGAACAATTAGAAAACGATTATAAGCCGCTGTTTTTATAATAACCACAGAGAGCTTGTCTCCCTTAAAGCAAAAAAAACGCAGTTGGAATGAGCAACTGCGTTTAAGTATATAGTTACAAGCCAACGTAACTATAGTTGAGGAAAGTTTGCTAGTAATTAGCCAGGTAAAACTTGGCTGTATAGTTGCTGATTTGCCTTGCTACAAACTAGGTCTTTAATCTTCTCGGATTGATTATAATCAAGAAGCGGCGAAATAATAAAACGTGTTTTTAATGTGTGCAATAGTTAATTTTAAATAACGTGGAATTAATTTAAGTTAATATAAAACAGTAGTTTGGGTTATTAATTTAAATCATCTTATCGATAAGTGAAATTTATCGAAAGCGCCATTACGTTAGTAAACCTCTTTACCAGAGCTCCGGTTAAATAAGCATAAAAAAAGCCCTTTACGGGCTTTTTAAAGAGTGACTAAATGCAGGCTAGTTAGCGCGCATTGGTACTTTCAAAAATTTTATCGGCAGAGGCTGCTACAAACCCGGTGTAAAGCTCGCCATCGGCTTTAGGGTAGCGAATAGCAAACTCATAAAAACAGCTAGGAATGCTCATTTCACCATCGCTAAAGCTTACTGAGTACTCATCAGCAAGGGTCGACGATTGCTCAAGTAATACCTCTGGCGAGCCTTTTACTTCGCCGCCTGAGCTATTAAGTGTAAAGCCTGCATCTTTTAGCGCTTGGTTAACATCTTCAATGTTATCAAATTTATCAAGGGTATTAATATTTACCGTAAAGTGATTAGCTCGGTAACCCCATGCCGACATCCACGCTGCGTATTCGCTCTCGGCAAGAAGTTGCTTATAAGTGTCTGTACTTACTTGCCAGTGCGTGCCTGAGTATAAAAAGTTATCGGCGGTCACTGCGTCCTCGTCAATTTGACTCACCATATCATTTACAATTGCTTGTAACTCAGCAGAGCATTTATCTACCAACAACTCAGAAATAAATACTTTTGGCTGTGTTAAATCACTGTGCTCGTAGTGCTTTGCGTATAGTTTTTTAGCTTCAAAGTGATACTCACCACATTCTTTATAACCCAAAGCTAAAAAGTGTGCTGCCAGCTTTTCTAAGCCCACTTTTTCAATGTTAAAGGTACGCAGAGCAATATGATCGTTAATAATGTCATCTTTTTGCGTTGAACCTAATAGATCATGAATTTTGTCTGCCGATGGCGTTACGTTTAAGTAGTTTTGCCATAGGTTATCAAATAATGTATTTACATCAGTATGCATTTTAAATCCTTAAATTTTGTTATATAGCTTAACGCTAGTTAAGTTGTATTTATTCAATTATTAAGCCCGGCGCGAGGGTTTGCGGTAAAGTTACTTTATCTGATTCAACAGAAGCTACCGGGTAGGCGCAATAATCGGCAGCGTAATAGGCGCTTGCTCTGTGATTACCACTGGCGCCAATGCCACCAAATGGTGCAGCGCTAGACGCACCGGTAATGGGGCGATTCCAGTTAACAATGCCAGCACGAATACGCTTTAAAAAGTGGTTATAATCGTTTTCACTATCGGCGAGTAAGCCGGCAGATAAACCAAAGCTGGTGTTATTTGCTTCATTAATGGCGCTGTCAAAATCGCTGTAGCGATATATTTTAATTAATGGCCCAAAATGCTCTTCATCTGGCATATCATTAACATTAGTCACATCGATAATACCTGGGCTGACAAAACCAGTACCTGGTTTTAATTGCTTAAGTTCAACTAAAATCTCAGCGCCTTTAGCGACAAGTTCATTTTGCGCAGCCACCATACCTAATGCTGCTTTTTCGCTGATCATAGCACCCATAAATGGCTGCTCTGTTGCAAAGCTGTCATCAACTACAATATTTTTAGTGGCGCTAATAAGCTTAGCTAGAATGGCATCGCCATTACTCGAGTTTTCAATAAATACACGGCGTGCACAGGTACAACGTTGGCCAGAAGTAATAAAGCCCGACTGAATAATGTCGTGTACTGCGGCGCTAACATCGTTTACGTCTTTAATTATAAGCGGGTTATTGCCGCCCATTTCAAGCGCTAAAATTTTACCCGGGTGGCCAGCAAACTGTTTATGTAATAAATGACCCGTATTAGAACTACCGGTAAAAAATAAGCCATCTATATCTTGGTGAGCGGCCAATGCCTTACCTGTTTCAATTTCGCCTTGTACTAGGTTAATTACACCAGCAGGTAAGCCCGCCTTTAACCACAGCGATAAAGTAAATTGTGCTACATGAGGAGTAAGCTCTGAGGGTTTAAATACCACAGTGTTACCCGCTAAAATAGCGGGCACAATATGCCCGTTAGGCAAGTGCCCAGGGAAGTTATAAGGGCCAAAAATAGCCACTACACCGTGCGGCTTATGCCTAATAAATGCTTTAGCACCTGGCATTGGGTTTTCTGTGGTACCGGTACGCTCATTATATGCTTTTACCGAAATAGCGACTTTACCTGTCATTGCGCCTACTTCAGTACGGGTTTCCCATAAAGGCTTCCCGGTTTCTTGGGCAATAATGACGGCAAACTCTTCGCTGTGTTCTTTTAGTTGTGCAGCAAAGTTCTCTAGTATGGTAATGCGCTGCTCAAGCGGGGTATCAGCCCACTGTAACTGCGCTGCTCTTGCGGCTTTTATTGCGCTATTTACTTGCTCAGCACTGGCGCCATTACCTTGCCAAATTGTTTCGCCATTGCTTGGATTAATTGAGACAAACGCGGGGCCTTGGCCTGCTTGCCATTGGTTATTTATAAGTTGTGTATTCATATATATTTACAGACGAAAGAATCGTGCTGCATCTCCTTGGCTTAACTTAAGTGCATCAGCCACTGCTTGGCTAATGATTAACGTATGCTTTGCATGATTATAATGCGCGTGTTTAGTAAATGTAGCTCTAAAGTCACTCACACCATGATTACAAATAGCGAGCGTGTCGGAACTGTTTTGTGTTATATGTTCAAGTTCACCTATGGTAATAGGGCACACTTGAGACTCGCGAATACTGCGAATATTACCTAGCTTGGCTTCTACAGTGGGGCCGGCATCAAATAAGTCAACATAGCCGCGATGTTCAAAACCTTCTTTTTCGAGAAGTTTAAGCGCGGGTTTGGTTTTTTCATGAACATGACCGATCACAGCTTGGGCTTTTTTACTCAGTAAATTTACGTAAATAGGGTACTTAGGCATGAGCTCGCTAATAAACACTTTATCGCCTAAACCGACTAAATGATCTGCTTGTGGAAACTCAATACTAAAAAAGTGCTCTTGTAGCCATTGCCAAAATGGCGAATGGCCGTGCTCGTCGCTTACACCGCGCATTTCGGCAATGACGGTATCGGCAAAGCGTTCACTGTGCTGCGCCATAAACAAAAAGCGCGAGCGCGATAAAAAGCGCCCAGTTAAGCCTGTACGGCTGTCTTCACGTAAAAACAAAGTGCATATTTCAGAGCAACCCGTGTAGTCGTTACACATGCTTAAAATATCAACAGTGTTGTATACATTTAATGTAGGCGAGTGATGCACTGTTTTACCTAAGTGATAATGATATAGCGGCACAGTTAAGCCTACAGCGGCTTCTATTGCGGTTGTGCCAATCACTTTACCTGTTTCACTGTCTTCTAAAACAAATAAATAGCTCTCGTCCAATGGTTTATTAATGTTTTTAGCAAAGCTTTTTTCAGCGCGGTCAATTTTTTCTTTTAGCTGGGTGTCATCTACGGGCAAAGAGGTAAACCCATGCCCAGACTCTATTGCTATTTGCTTAAGCGCATCAAAGTCGTTGGCTGTAATAGGACGTAATACTTGCATTAATTACTTGCTCCAATAGCACGCCCAAAGGCGTGCTGGTTTACTATTATTAACCGTTAACTACATCGCTTACGGCTTTATCAAAGCGCTCTAGGCCTTCTTTAATATCTTCTAACGGAATAACTAAAGACGGAGTAAAACGAATAACATCCGCACCGGCTACTAAGTTCATTAAACCATTGTTAGCACTGGCTATTAAAAAGTCGCGTGCACGCCCAGCAAACTTGTCGTTTAGTGCAGCACCAATTAATAAACCTTTACCGCGAATTTCACTAAATACATTATATTTTTCGTTAATCGCATTTAGGCCATCACGAAACAGCTGTTCGCGCTCTTTTACGCCGCTAAGTACTTTTGGGGTATTTACTGTATCAAAAGCGGCTTCGGCTACGGCGCAGGCTAATGGATTTCCACCGTATGTAGAGCCATGTGTGCCAACTTTTAAATGCGCTGCTATTGCCGTGGTGGTGATCATGGCACCGATAGGAAAGCCTCCACCTAACGCTTTTGCTGTAGTTAAAATATCAGGTACTACGTTTAAGCCCTGATACGCGTATAAATCGCCAGTACGGCCAACACCCGTTTGCACTTCATCAAAAATAAGCAGCGCGTTGTGCTTAGTACATAGCTCGCGTACTTTGTGTGCAAAATCGTCAGTGGGTGAAATAATACCGCCTTCACCTTGTAGTGGCTCCATCATTACCGCACAGGTTTTATCGCTAATAAGGGCTTCAAATGCGCTAATGTCGTTAAAATCGCAATGCACAATATCGGCAGGCTTAGGGCCAAAACCATCTGAATAAGCTGCTTGACCACCAACCGTTACGGTAAAAAAGGTACGACCGTGGAAGCCTTTATTAAAAGCAATAATTTGCGTTTTTTCAGCACCGTGTACGTCTAGGGCAAAACGACGCGCTAATTTTAGCGCTGCTTCGTTAGCTTCGGCACCCGAGTTGGCAAAGTACACTTTTTCAGCAAATGTAGCATCAACCATTTTTTTAGCTAAACGCAAAGCAGGCTCATTAGTCATTACGTTTGATAAATGCCAAATTTTTTCACCTTGCTCTTTTAGTGCATTAACTAAAGCCGGATGACAATGTCCTAAACAGTTAACCGCAATACCACCGGCAAAATCAATAAACTCGTTATTATCTTGATCCCATACACGCGAACCTACGCCGCGTACCGGAATAACTGCTGAAGGATTGTAGTTTGGCACCATTACATCGTTAAATAAGTCTCTAGTTACTTGCATTTTTACACCTAAATTATGTGGCTACTTAAAAAAGTGTTGCTAAAACAAAGAAGAACTTAGCCTGTATTCTTCAGTAAACACTGTGTTTTTTGTTATAAGTGTCATTATCGAAGGTTGTGAATGAAATTTGCAGTGCTATTTTGTGAAAAATGATTAGAATAAAAGTCAAATTAACGAAGGGTTTGTGCATTATGATAACTCCACAAGACGAAAAGCTATTATCTATTTTAAAAACCAATGCCAGAGCGAGTATTTCAGATTTAGCTAGGCACCTTAATTTATCACGCTCAACTGTACAAAGCCGCATGTTAAAGCTAGAGGAAAGTGGCGTAATTAAAGGTTATAGCGTTGATTACGGCGATGACTTTTTAAATAGTATGGTAGCCGCTCATGTGTCTATTAAAGTAAGGCAAAAACTGACGACAAAAACCAATTTAGAGCTAAAGCAAATTAATGCTATATCGCAGCTTTATGCTATTAGTGGCGAGTTTGACTTAATTGCAGTTGTGCAAGCACAAAACTTAGAACAACTTAGCCACTTACTCGATGATATTGGCAACTTAGATGGTGTAGAACGCACTACTTCATCTGTTATTTTAGAAACCAAATTTAAACGTTAGGTTTGTTGTATAAAAATGTAAACAGGTAGCGATTACGCATTGATATAGCAAGCAATTTATAATAAAGTTATTGCATAGAGTACAAGCTCTAATGTCATGAAAGTGGATACTATTAGCTTGTACTTTGTAAACAAGGACTGTTTAAATAAACTTAGGAAAGTTGAATTTTACTCTCCCTTTTAATTCAATTAATAGCAATCAATTTACAGTACATTGGGTAGTTTATTTCATTAGCCGCACTGCCAAGGAATCAGCAATCTGCTGACATAATAAGGACAAATTGTGAAAGTTATTATAACCATCATTGTTTTATTAATAATAACGAGTGGCTATTACCTTAGTGTTCATGCCGCCATTTTTAATGCGAACAAAACTATTGAAGTTAAAGAGTATAGCGATTTATTTTATAAACTAGGCTCAGATTCGGCCCCAGACTCAGTGAGCATAGATGAAATTATTGCTGGAGCTTCACAATTTGCACTTTCAATGTGCGATGATGCAGTTTATCAGCAGGTTTTAGGGAAAACGGTTGACTCTTGCAAACTCAAGTTTCATCAATCAAAAGCAAAATGCGCAACAGTTTTTAACGGCGCATAACGCAGCATTTTACGATAAAAAAACACCGGTTAGCTTAGTCGCAGAAAAGTTTATTGACTGCGTAAGTTCGTAATATTTTAATTACTTATCTTTTGCTCGGGTAAATGCGTTAAACTTGTCACTAATAATTTAGTGGCTTTCTCGTCATTTAAATAGCTCTCTTAATCAATGGTATTGGTATTAATCTTGATAAAGTGCACTTCATTGCAGCTTATATTTCTTAATTTGCTAAAATAAGTTTATTAAAGAGAGAATGATTAATTTACCCACTATTTAGTGGTAGCAAAAGGTAATTAGCAATGATGAACACCAAAGTATATAAAGCAGTACACGACTTAGCTGAAGAGCTAATGGCGGCTGCAAATAAAAACGATACAAAAAAATTCGAGTCACTTTACGCGCAGCTTAAAGCAATTTGTATTGAAAACGAAAACACCAGCAAAGATCACCCCGTACAATGGGAAACGCTGGCTGATTTTACCGAAGAGTTAGAAGAAGCAATTGAAGGCTACGAAAAAGCCTTAAAAAAATCGATAGCCATTAACTCTAAAGATCATATGTCGTCGGTTGCATTCTCTATGGCAACTTTGCAGCTAGAATTAGGCCAAAAAGAGGCTGCAATTAAAAACCTTCAAGATGCTAAAATCAGCGCTAATAAAATTTCGGATAAAGAGCTTAAAGCAGAAATACATGACCTTCTAGAGTCGCTGGTAGAAGAAGAAGGCTAGAGCCTTTTTTATTGATATTTATTTTGCTGAGCTACCTAAGCTCAGCACTTTAAAGTAATACATTAAGCACCATTAGTTATTATGGTTTTAAAGGGGCTTTTCTAATGATTTGCTTTTTGGCTTCGTCGAGTTTTATAACATAGGCATTACCGCCGATACCTTTAAATTCTTCATCGGTAAATACTATGGTGTTGTCGTCGTAAAAAGTAACCGCTTCTTTTTGGGTAACAATGCCTAGGTCTATTCGCGACACGTCACCCGAGAAAAACTTATCCCCTTTAAAGTTCTCAAATAACCAAAGGCTAGTTGAGTCTAATAACACTAGTTTTTTCCGATCAGGGCTCAGTGCAGCAGAGGTTATCCAGCAGAGCTTTTCCATGGTGGTGCAGGTTTTAAATGAGTCGATTAGTTCTGCGTTAAAATTAGCCGCATGATCACCCACTTTATATACATTTGTAATGCCATCAAAGGGTTCAGTACGATTTTTAGTAAATAAATATAAGTGCCTACCTAATGCTACAAACGCCTCTAAGTCATAATTGCGGTTATCTGGAGCAACCGGTGTACCGTCTAACTCGGGGTAGGTAAACTTAATTATTTCAGCTTCGGTGGTATCGGTTTTAATATCAATGGGGTTTTCTATTTTATAAATAGTAAGCCAGCGGCGCTCATTGGTGTTATTACCAAAATCACCTAAAAAAAAGTGACCAAATTTATTTTGGGTCATATCTTCCCAATCTATATTTTTAGCGTTAGTCACTAATATTTCTTTAGCAATTGAGCCATCATCATTGAGTCGGTAAAGTTTAGGCTCGTCGCCGCTATCGTTAATAGCCCATAAGCGTTTATGCTTATCATACTCAATACCAGATACTTCTTTGAGCCTAGGGTCAACAGAAATCATTTTTTTGCTATACAAGGTATAAATAGCAGAGCCTATATATATGGCACTAAAAATAAACAGAGCAGCAATAGAAAGTAGAATGCTTTTTTTCAACATCAAATTAATATATTTCAGAATGTTAATTAATATATCGTTATTATCGCTGATGGTAGAAGAGAACTAAAGACTTATCTTGTAGCGTTTATTAACGGTTGCTTAAAATTGCATGTATTTTAAACTAAACGGTTTAAATAACATGATTTTGTCGAAGAAAAGTGACAATTATTGCTGATTAGGCTATTAATAGCTAAGTATCATATAAAAACTAAGAAGTAGGTAATGTGTCTGTATTTGTTGCAAGGCAAGCAATATTAAATCGTCGCCAGAATGTGGTTGCTTATGAGCTATTATTTCGTGATAGTGATAAAAACTATTTTCCAGAAATATCTGATGGCCAAGCAACGGCAAGGCTGATCATGGAAAATCAGCTTAACTTAGGAACCCGCCATATAACGTCAGGTAAAAAAGCGCTGATTAATATAGGCCCAGAGTCGTTAAAGCTCGATTTATGTGCATTTTTACCCTGTAAAGATGTGGTGATTGAGTTACTCGAAACCATAGAGCCCACAGACGATAATTATGAGTTATGCCGTGATTTATTTCATAGTAATTATAAACTAGCGTTAGATGATTTTGTGTACACCCCACAGTGGGAGCGATTTTTAAAGCTGGTAAATCTGATTAAGTTTGATATACGTCAAACCCCATTACCGGAAATTGCCCAGGTTGTTAAAAAACTAAAAAAACATAAAAGAATAAAAATACTTGCCGAAAAAATAGAAACGCCTGAGGAGTTTGAACTTGCCTATAAAATGGGCTTTGATTACTTTCAAGGTTATTATTTTGCAAAGCCAACCATGCTTAAACAAAACGATATTGACTATAATTACGCGCTAGTAATTGCAATTTATGCAGAAGTTATGAAACCCAATCCAGATATAAGCGTAATTTCTGGTTTATTTGAGCTTGATGCTGCGCTGGCATACAAACTATTACGCTTAATTAATAGTGGTGTGTTTCCTATTAAAAGCCAAATATCTTCCCTTAAACAAGCATTAGTATACTTAGGTCAGGAACGGTTAAAAAAGTTTGTAAGTTTGATTGTGACCGCTCATACCGCTAAGTCTAAGCCTGCCGAGTTAATGCAAATATGCGTAGTTCGTGCTCGCTTTTGCGAACTAATTGCCGCGCAAATAAGTAAACAGCAAAAAGGTGAAGCTTTTTTAACCGGGCTATTTTCGTTACTCGATGCCATATTAGATCAACCTATGAGTTTATTAGTTAATAAACTACCATTTCCAGATGACATTAAAGCAGCATTACAAGGCGAAAAAAACACCTTGCATTATATTCTTGAAACCGTAAAAGCATATGAATCAGGAAGCTGGTGGACATTAGAGCAAGCCGTTTTATTAATAAATATAGATAGCAAATTACTACCTAACATTTATAAGCAAGCGGTAAACTGGGCCGATAGCTATAAAAATACCACGTAATGGAATAGGTAATGCGTAATTATAATTTAGACTTCATTCGTGGTATTGCCGTACTTGGCTTGGTGTTTATGAATATATACACCTTTGGAGTATTTGAACTCGGTTATACGCCCCTAACAACCCCACCAAGCAGTGATAGCCTGATTCAAACATTAAACCTAATATTTATAGAGGGGCGTTTTAGGAGCATATTTAGCATACTGTTTGGGGCGGGTTTATACATACAATGGCAACGCTATAACTTGGTTTTACCACTTAAAAGCCGCCTATATTGGTTACTAGTTTTTGGTTTATTGCATGGTTTTTTACTTTGGGCCGGCGATATTCTATTTTTGTATGGGGTGTCGGGGTTGCTTGCTATAAGGTACTTAAGCAGTACCAATGAGCAACTTTTAAAGCACGCTTATGGGTTTATTTTACTCTCGGGTTTGGCAACCGCTTTAGTTATGTATAGCGTACCAGAGACATTAATATACCGTGACTCGCCAGAGTTTAATGCTTTGTATAGCCAATACTTTCAATCATATGGCGATCACTTGTTATCTAACATAACTATGAACGCCTTAATGGTGTTTATGGTGCCTATACTTACCATGTGGGTAACGACAGCGCTAATGTTATTAGGTATATATCTGTATAAGCAACAGGTGTTTGCTAGCGGCTTATCGGCAAAGCAACTCATTTTAGTAATTAGTAGTGCGCTACTATTTACCAGTTTACGGCTAACTACAGAGCAATATAGCAGTGGTGTATTTTATGCGCTGCAAGAATTAATTAACAGTGTGGCAGCATTATGTATGGCGATTATTTATATTCACATTGCAGTTAAGTTGTGTAGTAACAATGCCAACACAGGAAAATTAATTCAACAAGTAGGGCGTTTAGCATTTAGTTTATATATAAGCCAAACGTTAATGCAACTTGTGTTGTTTAAAGTGTTTTTTAAGCAGTGGGCGCTCAGTTTTAATCGTATTGACTATTGTTTAGTTGCTACCTTACTAATCGTTATTCAGCTTATTATTACTGCCATTTATAGCCGCTATTTTCAACAAGGCCCTTTAGAATACATATGGCGAAAATTAACCTACGCAAAAATCACTGCTTAAACGGCTACAAAGGTTAAATTAAGGGCGAAAAATTATTGTGGGTGGTTTAAACTAGCAGCCTTTAAAATTAAGGTGAATTGCTTCCATGACAGACTTAAAACGATTAAATAAATTTATTAGCGATACTGGCTTTTGTTCGCGACGCGAGGCTGATAAATATATTGAAGACGGTCGTGTTACTGTTAATGGTATTCGCCCGGAAATGGGCGTAAAAGTTTCATCTACTGATGTTGTATTGGTAGATGGCAAAACACTTAAAGCAATCCCTAAACGCGTTTATATTGCCTATAACAAACCCGTTGGTATTACCTGTACTACAGAGCGAAAAATTCAAAGTAATATTGTTAAAGCCGTTAATTACCCCGATAGGATTTTTCCAATAGGGCGCTTAGATCGCCCATCTGAAGGGCTAATATTTTTAACTAACGAAGGTGACATTGTTAATAAAATTTTGCGTGCTGGCAATAATCACGAAAAAGAATATGTAGTTACTGTAGATAAACCAATAAATCGTCAGTTTGTAACTAAAATGGGTAATGGTGTACCCATACTAGATACCATTACTAAAAAATGTAAAGTAACCCAAACCGGGGCGCAGCAGTTTACTATTATTCTAACCCAAGGGTTAAATCGTCAAATACGTAGAATGTGTGAATATTTAGGCTACGAAGTGGTCACACTCAAGCGCGTACGTATTATGAATGTGACGCTTAAAGGTTTAAAAGTAGGGCAATGGCGCCATTTAACTGAACAAGAAATGGCGATTATAAATAACTCTATTTCTGACTCAGGAAAAACCCAAGAGCATTCAGTATACGATGAGGCAAACGCTTTACAGCAACAAAGCCCGCCAGCAGTAGCTAAGCCGCAAAAAACAAGTGACAAAAAACGTGATTTTCAGGGCGAAAACCCTAAACGTTTTAATCAAGGTGAGCGCACCGAAGAACGTAAAAAAGAGCGTAGTAAAACGCCTTATCAAAAGCGCTCAACTACTTATGTTGGCAAACCTAAAAGTATTAAAGCAAATAAATCATCCGACTCAAAAAGAATATTGAGCCTTAAAAAATAAAGTGATATTACAGTTAGGTACAGTACAGCAACTTAACTAACCTGCGATTTTGGTGGTTTATTATCAAAATCGCTATTTGTTGCTATGTATATATTCTATAAGTTTATCCAAAGGCATAGGTTTACAGTAATAAAAGCCTTGTATTCGAATATTATTGAACTTAGATAAATAACCGATCAGCTCAGGGCTTTCTACACCTTCTACGACCACTGTTTTATTTAACTGTGTACAAATATTAATAATGCCTTCTAGCAATGCTCTTTTTTGCCCAGCTAATTCGGCGCCAATGGTAAATTCACGATCTATTTTTATTATATTTGCCGGCTGACGCGATAAATAAGACAAACTAGAGTAACCCGTTCCAAAGTCATCAATTGCAACATTAAAGCCTTTATTCATTAACGCTTTAAGCACTTCTTCAATAGCGCCTTTTTCTGACATAATCATTTCAGTCACTTCGATGGTGAGTAACTTAGGTTGTATGTTTTTTTCAGACGTTAACTTATAAAGCTTTTCGGTAAAGTTTCGCTGTTGTATTTGTTGGGGTGAAAAGTTAACTGCAACACAAATGTTTTGTAATTCAGCTATGCTACTCATATCGTTTAGTACTTGAGTAAGCACTTGTTCGCCCACTTGTAATATTTGCCCTGTTTGTTCAGCAATAGGAATAAAAACAGCAGGAGAGATATAACTGCCATTATTTTTCCAGCGAACTAAAGCTTCTACAGCAACAATACACTGAGTAGTTAAGTTATAAATGGGTTGATAATAAACCTCTAATTCCCCATTTTTAATCGCTTTTTGTAGCCCACTTCTAATTGTAACCATAAAATTATGGCTCTCATCCATAAGCTTATGGTAAAAACAAAATTGATTGCCGCCTAAAGCTTTAGCGTTATCCATTGCTATATCAGCTTGTTGCAGTAGTAATGTAGGGCTAATAACCTCTCCATCAGACATAGCTATGCCAACACTCACTGTAAGGTGGATATCAACCTCACCTAAGTTATATATATCGGCTAGCGATTTTATTATAAGTGTAATTTCCTGCGATAATTGCTGCTTAGATATATTACAGTAATGCAATACAAACTCATCATTGCCAAAACGCGCTATGGCGCCCGCCCCAACAGCATTTTTCTTAAGCCTTTTAGCGACTAATTGCAAAACCATGTCACCTAATTTATGGCCCAAACTATTGTTTACTGCGCTAAAGCCATCTAAATTAAAAAACACCATCGCGCAATTAACATCTACACAGTTAACTTGCTTAGCCTCTATTTCTGCATTTAATGCATCACGGCGTAGCAGGCCGGTTAACTCGTCGTATTTAGCCATTTTATGTAACACAACAGACTGTTGCCTCAGCAAAAAAGTAGAATCATTGGCTAATATCAAAATATAAATAAACGCAAAAGTAAGCCATATTATCATTTGCTCAATTTGTGCAGCTTCCCTAAGTTTTGAATAGTCTTTAATAAAGCTATAAACGTTGTGCTTAATTAATCCTCTTACAACAATTTCGTTAACTATATAGTGCTTACTATAACGGCTTAATAAGCTATTTAAATCTTGAACATTTTTTTGGTTTTTGTCGATTGCGAAATAAATTTTAGGTGTTAACTCAATAAAAGTATCAAATGAGCTGAGATAATCTATGTATCTGCTTTCAATTAACAAGTTTAAATTTAACAGGGCCAGCACTTGGTATTTTCTACCATTGCTTGCCGTTATTGGAATTGAGAACATAATTATGGGCGTATCTGTGTCTAATGTTGCAGAGTTAGCCGCAAATCTAACTTCATTTTTAGCGGCTTTTAACCAGTTAGTAATAGGACTGGTTGCAATTAATCCGTCATTATCAAATTGCTTAGAATACGTTGTACCGCTTATGTAATTCAAATTTTCATCGAGAAGAAGCATACTGCTAATAATTTCAAAATCTTGGGTATAAATTTTTAAGTCTATATTAGCCATTTTTCTAAAATCGTCGGCATTCACTGCTTCTAAGCGTGTTTTTATGCGAGTAAGTGATGTGATATGACTTTCAAGGTTTTTATTGAGTATAGTTTCAACAAACTTAATTTTATTTTGTGCATCTGCAGCTACGCTAGTTACCGTTTTAACCGCGGTAACATGCCAAAGTGTTATGCCAATAAAAATAGCAAAAAACGTAATTACTTTAGCGGTCATTGAACCTTTAACGGTAGTGATAGGATTTTTGATTTTTATAATTAAAGCTAAAAAAAACACAAATACCATTACAGCACTAAAAGATGAGATAAAAGGGTTATGGCTATTGCAAAACCAGCTACAACTATTGTGTCGCCACAAACTTAGCTCAAAGTTAACAAACAATATAGCGCCGATAATGAGTAATATAGGTATGAGGTATTTAATTTTTTTTGTAGGTAAAACCTTAGGTAAAAAAGCTAATAAAATAGCTAACCCTAACGCAGTCAAAGAAAGTTGCAGAGAAATAACCGGCATTAAGCTTTGCGTAACAACAATACTTTCTAAGGCACCCAAAAAAGAAACAACAAGAAAAAATTGAATAAAACCTAAATACAATATACTTGCTGCTGATTGAGTTAGGGATAGTCTCATTATTTTCTCAAGTCCTTAAAATGATTAACCTCTAGGTTACATTAGCATTATTAAAACAAAATACCAGATATTTAAAATGTTTGTATGTATATAAAATATAAGAAAAACGACGTTATTTGAGCGGTATAATCATAATGGTACTTTATTACTAGGGGTAGGCAGTTTATAAGGCAGGTTTAGAGTGCAATATAAAATAAACGCAGCCTTAGCTGCGTTTATTAATTTAAAAAGAGTTTATTTTTTCTCTTGAATTTGAGTTTTAAGAGGCTGATATTCAATTTTATATATAATGGTATAAAGCACAGGCACTACAATTAAAGTTAATATGGTAGCAAAACCTAAGCCAAACATAATAGTAACCGCCATTGATTGAAAAAACACATCAAATAACAGAGGGATCATCCCCAATATAGTGGTTATTGCCGCCATAGCTACAGGGCGTACACGGCTCACTCCTGAATCAAATACCGCCTGATATGGCAATTTACCTTCAGATAATTCAAGATTTATTTGATCCACTAGTACTATGCCATTTTTTATTAACATACCGCTTAAGCTTAGTAATCCTAATAATGCCATAAAGCTAAACGGCGCATTCATAACCAATAACCCTGCGCTTACTCCAATAATTGCAAGTGGTACTGTAGCCCAAATAACTAAAGGCTGCTTAACAGAGTTAAACAGTAATACAGTAATTGCAAACATAGCCAAGTAGCCAATCGGCAATGAGCCAAAAATAGCTTTTTTAGCTTTACTAGATGACTCGTATTCGCCACCCCATTGCATTTCGTAACCGCGTGGCAGCTCAATGCTTTCGATATCTGTGCGAATACGTGCAAATAGTTTAGCCGGCGTTTCGTCACTTAATACATCATGGTCAGCCATAACGGTAATAGTACGCTTACGATCGCGGCGCATAATCAAGCTGTCTTCCCATTCAACTACAAACTCATCAACAACTTGAGTAACCGGTATAAACACCCCCAGCACTGGGCTGAAAATTTGTAGGTCGTGTACACTTTCTACGTTTAAGCGCTCGTTAGCAGGAGAACGTGCAATAATTGGCAGTAATTGGGTGCCATCACGATATACACCCACTTGCTTACCCGACAAATTAGTAAGCAATACTTGATCAAGGTCTGATTTACTAATACCTAATCGACGCGCTTTTTGCTCGTTAAACTGTGGGCGGATCATTTTGGTACGTGCCCGCCAATCATCACGAATATTATGCGAACCGGTATCTTGCGCTATGATATGTTTGGCTTGAGCAGATAGTTTTCTTAGTACAACTGGATCTGGGCCAGAAAAACGCGCTTCTATTTTTGCATCAGTTGAAGGGCCTATTTCCATAGGTTTAACTTTAAGCTGTGCGGCAACCGGATTGTACTGTGCAAAGTCTCGTACTTTTTGCATAACAGTGGCAACCGCTTCGCGGTCAGTTACACGAATAATCAACTGCCCGTACGCGGGGTATGATTTTTCAGGTGCATAGGTAAGCATAAAGCGCGGAGCACCTTGGCCAACAGTACTGGTTATTTCAGTAACGAGCGGGTTTTGCTGTAAAAACGCTTCTAACTTTTTAATCCCCTCAAGCGTTGAGCGAATATCAGCGCCTTGTTCTTGCCAGTAATCGACGTAAAACATTGGCGTATTAGATGCCGGAAAAAATGATTGTTTTACAGCGCCAAAACCAACAACAGCACTACACAGCAGTACTAACATTAAAACTAAGGTGCTTTTTCTAAAGCGCATAGCAAGGTTTAAACTGGCTTTGTAACTGGTAAATATAAAACCTTGATATGGGTCGTCATACTCTTGCTCGCCATCAGCGTTTAATTGCGTTTCTTTAAACATTAAATTGGCAAAAAATGGTGTGAGGGTAATGGCAGTGATCCAGCTTAATAAAAGGGAGATTAGCAATACCCAAAATAAACTACCGGCAAACTCACCGCTGGCATCGGAGCTTAAACCGATCGGCGCAAATGCAGTAATAGCAATCACAGTTGCCCCAAGTAATGGCCACTTAGTTTGTTCAACAATATTAATAGAGGCTCTTAGCTTAGTTTGCCCACGTTTGAGGTTAATTAAAATACCTTCGGTAACAACAATGGCATTATCAACAAGCATACCAAGTGCGATTATTAGCGCACCTAACGAAATTCTTTGCAAATCTATAGCAAATAACTTCATAAAAATAAAAGTACCTAAAACGGTAAGCAGTAAAATACCGCCAATTAATAGCCCGCTTTTAACCCCCATAAACAGCAGTAACACTATAATTACAATAGCAATCGCTTCAACTAAGCTAACAATAAAACCGTTTACCGATTTTTCTACTTCGTTTGGTTGGTTATAAACAGCATTAATTTTAATCCCATGTGGCCGCTGGTACTCAAGCGACGCAAGATGCGCGTCAATGTCGTTACCTATATCAACCACATTAACGCCCGACATAAACGATACGCCAATTAACAATGCTTGCTGTTGGTTGTAACGAATAATATTGCTGGGCACTTCGGCGTACTCGCGGTATACCTTAGCTACATCACCTAAATAAATTAGTTCGCTGGCACCCGATTTAGAAATAAGCAGGGTTTCTAACTCTTTTACATCTTTAAACTCGCCAGTAGGGTGTAAGCGAATAGACTCACTGCCCACCCTAATTTTACCTGCGTTAGAAACCGTATTTTGCGATTGTAATAATTGAAAAATATGACTGGGCGCTATGCCTAATTGAGCAAGTTTTTGCGTAGAAATTTCAACCATTACTTGCGCTTGTTGCTCCCCGGCAATAGTTACTTTACTTACGCCTTTAACCAATACTAGTTCGCGTTTAAGGTAGTCTACGTAGTCTTTAAGCTCGTCGTACGAATAGCCGTCGCCAGTTACTGAATACATTACGCCGTAAACATCGGCAAAGTCATCAATAATTTTACTGGCGTATACACCACTGGGCAAAGATGGATTGAGGTCGTTAATTTTACGCCGCATTTCATCCCAAATTTGTCTTAGCTCTTGTTTTCGGTAGTTACTTTTCATTTCTACGGTAATTTGCGACTTACCATTTGATGAAATAGAGGTAACGTAATCAACGTAAGGTAATTGCTGAATCGCATTTTCGATAGGGAAAGTAACTTCTTCCTCTACTTGCTGTGGCGACGCGCCAGGATACATGGTGATAACCATGGCTTTTTTTAACGTAAATTCAGGGTCTTCTAATTGCCCTAAGTCAAAGTAAGAAACACCACCGCCAATAAGTAGCAATAGAGTAAACATCCAACTAATAACTTTTTTCTCTATAGATAGTTGTGCAAAGCTCATAATTACAGGCCTCGCTCTTTATTCCATGGGCGTACTTGCATGCCTTCTTTTAGTGAATGTACACCGGCAGAAACAATTTGCTGTCCTTCTTTAATCCCACTGAGTACTTCAATGCCGTCGCGGTGTAATTGGCCCACTTTTACTGCTTGTTTATGTATTTGGCCGGTTTGCTCGTTATATAGCCATACATAAGCGTTATCACTAATAGATTGCTGCGGATCAGAAAACACTGCCTCGTTGGGCAAAATAGTGTACGCGGCTTGTGATTGCGTTACTTTACTTAAATCGATAAGTACGCGGCCAGTCATACCGGCAAGTAAGTTAAAGTCCTCTGGTACTGGTAGCGAAAACACAACTTTATACGTTAATGTGGCGGGATCTGCTTGGGTGTCCCACTCCTTAAGTGTGAGTGTGTATTTTTTATCGTGATAGCCGTCAAAAATAACCGTTGGTTGGTATTGAGTTCCTTTAATAAAGCGCGCCACAATTCTTTCAGGTACTTGAATTTCAACATCCATTAAATCGCGGGTTTCTAAACGCAGTATATTTTGCTTTGCTTGTACACTTTCAAAGTTTTTTACAAACACTTTTGCAACAGTACCCGCAAATGGCGCTCTAAGTTGGCTATATTCCACATTCGTTTGTGCAATTTTAAAGGCCGATTCGGCAACTTGCTTGTTAGCAATAGCCTGATCAAGCTCTGATTGGCTGGTAATGCGTTTTTCGAATAGTTGTTCAATGCGCCCTAATTGTGATTTAGCCAGCTCGTAGCGGGCTTTACGCTCATTATATTGCAGCTGAAAATCTTCAGGGTCTAACTTAGCTAATAGTTGTCCTTTTTTTACATGCTGACCCGCTAATACCGGAAACTCAACCAGCTCACCACTTACTCTAAATGCAAGGTAAGAGCCTTGATTTGCAACTACTTCACCAGGAAAACTGCGAATGTTAACTTGCGAATCGTGACCAATATTAAATAACTTTACCGGGCGTATTGGCTCTTCTTTTACTTGCGGCTCAGGCTCAGAGCAGGCTATTAAACCAAGTAAAGTCGTCGTTACTACACATAGACGTAAGAGGTGCATATTTTCTCCATGAAAATTAAAAGCTAAATAAAGTCAGTGCAGCATACTCCGCAAACATATAAAATAAAATTCATTAAATTTTAAAAACTCAATAAGTTTTACTTATGTTGTTATTGGCAGTGCTATGAAACTCAACCAGCTACAAATATTAGACGCCATTGTACAAAGCGCAAGCTTAAGTGCAGCGGCACTTAAACTACACAAAACGCAGCCAGCGCTTACGTTAGCAATTAAAAGTTTAGAGACAAAAATAGGCTTTGCGCTACTCGACCGTTCGCAATACCGTTTACAATTAACCGAAAAAGGGCGGATTTTTCATCGCCAAGCGAAACAACTACTCAATAACAACGAAGAGCTTGCACAACTTGCAAAAGAGCTAGCACTGGGCAATGAAGCGCAATTTAGAATTTGTTATGAACAAATATGCCATGTGCAAAGCTACAATGAGATTATAAGTAATACTTTTAGAGTATTTAATAGCACTGAGTTTAGTTTAACCAGTGGTAAACGCTTTATTTCGTTGGAGCAAGTTAATAATGGCCAAGCAGAGCTTGGCATAGGCCCTTGGTTTGACTTGTTTCATGCTACCGGCGATTTAGAAAGCTTGCCCATAGGCAAGCTCGACATTGGTATTGTTAGCGCAAAAAATATTATACCCAACACACTTAGCTACAGTGAATTACAGTCGTACCCGTGTTTAGCCATGTTTGAAAGCGGCCTGAGTATAGACAGTGATAGGTTGTCTTATTCTAAAGGCCCAGCAATGATGAAAATTGACGATATATCGAGCTTAAAATCGTTTTTACTATCGGGCGCTGGTTGGGCTATGATCAGCTTAGAGCATTGCGCTGAAGAAATTAAATCGGGGTTATTACAAAAAGTCAGCATAACTGATCGCGAGCATGAATTTAGTACGCAAATTCGCGTTTTTAGGCAGCACTCTAGCCATCATGGGCCAGTAGCACGTACTATTTGGCAGCAGTTTACTCTACTTAGCCAGGCGTATTTGAAAAAACATGGAAATTGATAAAGAAACGCTTATTTATACCGTTATTGGTAGTATTCCTAAAGGGCAAGTTGCAAGTTATGGGCAAGTAGCCGCTATTGCGGGGTATCCGCAAAATGCGCGTTTAGTGGGGCGGTTATTAAAGCTAATGCCCAACGACTCAACAATACCTTGGCATAGAGTAGTAAACAGCCAAGGTAAAATATCGTTTCCAATAGGCAGTAATAAATATCAAGAGCAACGACAAAAGCTGTTATTAGAAGGCATTGCATTTAAAAATGAGCGAGTGAATATGCGTGTGTACCAATGGCAGTAATATAACAAGTTTAATCTGCCTGCTGTTTACTTAGCCACTTGCTTAATGAGTGCGCTGTTAAAATAGTGCTAGCGTTAAAGTGTTTATAACTAAGTGCTTAACGCAATAAAAGGGCAAGTTAAATGCTTGCCCTAGTTTGCGTGTAAAGTGCATGCTTTACACTAAGTTTTTGCCTTTTTGTTTCGCATTTTTAAGATCTTTTATAAGTGAGCAAAGTAAAATAACAAATACACCAAAGGCAATCACAGGCCAAATTAATACATAAATAGTAAGTAATGTTGTAGACATAATTTTTCCTTATTTATTGTCACTAAATTCAACAACACGTTGCTTAATTAAAGCAAAATCAAACGCGCTTTTGTTGCTGGTTAAGGTAAGCACTACACAAATAATAGCGCTGGCACCGTAAGCGGTCAGTGAGCTTAGCAATACAATATAGTCGCGTAAAAAACCTAAAGTAAAAAACAGTAGTATTACGGCTGTTATTGCGCCCAAAATTAACCCCGCAGTGCGGCCAAAAAAACCAAAACACATTAAGCCAATAACAACACCGCCGCCTACGCTTGCTATTACCTCAAAAAATAACGCGACAGCGCCAGTTAATTCCAGCCACTCAAAGCGTGCGATAATAAAGAGTAAAAACGCGCCGGTTACCGCGGCAGTAAACGCCAAATTTGTCACCTTATTCCAATATAAGCTAGAAATAACTGGAAACACAATTGCGCCCCACAGTGCGCCAACAAAAATTAGCATTGAGAGAATATCGAGTTTAAGGCTTGCAAATATAACGCCTAACATGGTGGCAACAACCATGGTAAAGCGGCCAACCCAAAGCATTTTTTTAGGGTTAGGATTGTTTTTACTTAAATGTTTACCGTATACGTCGGTCATTATAATTGCGGATAAGGCTGACAAGTCAGAATCGGCGGTGGATGAAAGCGAGCCAATAATCATCACAAATAATACCAACACCATAATGGGCGACAGGTAGGTGGCGGCCATCTGTGGAATGAGGTTATTTAAATCACCGTCTATAGGTTGCACGCCGGCTAGTAACGCCAGTAAACCCAGCATACCTAAGCCTATAACAATAGAGCCATAACCTATGGTTGCGGTAATAAAGCTCGGTTTTATTAAGTCTTCGCGTACAGCAAATAAGCGTTGGGCAATAGTTTGATTACCAATAGCGTACGCAAGAACTGCAACAAAAAATGGCGCGCCTTGCTCTAAAATGGCAGTAGTAGAGAAAAAGTCAGCTTGTTCTATTGTTAAGTTACTCATGCCTTGAGTAAATAAGTCGGGGCCATCGAGCTCAAAAAATAGCATAGGAATAATAACCACAGCGGCGAGCATCATAGCCATTAACTGGCCAAAATCGGTAAAAACCGAGGAGCGAAACCCCGACCAAAAAGTGTATATAAGCACGCCAGAGCCTGCAATTAATACCCCTTCGGTAAAGTTCAGTGGTGATAAAATATCTACTAGCGCACCGGCTGCAGTAAAGTTAACCATTAAACTAATTATACTGCCGACTATGTTTGAAGAGGCTAAAATCATTTGGCTAGCACTGCCATGCCGCGCATGCATAATTTCGGCTAAGGTACGCGCATTTGGCGCAAGCTCTCTAAAGCGCTTACCAAAGGGGTAAATAAATAAAATCATCAGTGCGCCCCAAAAACCGTAATGGATTGCCCCCGATAAACCATATTTGTACCCCGAACTTGCAGCAGCATAAAACGATGCTGCCCATATCCATGTGGCTGTCATACTCGCTGCAGACATGCTAAATCCAACGGATCCGTTGGAAACCATATAGCCATCGGCATTTTCTTGTTTTTTGCCAATACTTAGCGTGAATAAAAAGGTTAAACCATAAAAAGCAAATAAAACCAGCAGTATAGTGCTGGTACTAAACTGAAACATTTTGACTCCTTCGCCGCGTCACTCGTCATTACAATAGAGATAATAAGGTGACGGTTATTATTTATTTTACGCAGTTAAAAACGCACGTAAATAATTAGAGGGCTACTAAAAACTTTATAAAATAGCTTAATAAAACTAGTAGCAAAAAATAGCTGATACGATCATCAGTAAAGAATAATGTAAGCAAAAACGCCCACATAAGAAATTAATGTTAACACAAATGGAGGATGTTATGTGATTTAGCTTGGTTTACAGTATTAAATGCTGAAATTGGTGCTGCTCAATATTTAATATAAATCAATTTTCCGCTAACGAATAACAACCAACAGGACGGCTATTTAATGTAATTACACAGCCAGTTTTCAGTGTTTGGTTAATACAGCAATAGCAACTTAAGCCTTATCGTTACCCTAAAAGGAAGTAAAATGTCGCTCTACCCATTTAAAAAATATTCAGCCACAGTGCCCACCCAGTGGGTTGATTTTAACGGCCATATGAATACAAAATATTATGGTTTAGTTATTTACGATGCGCATATAGATTTTACCGAACATCTGGATTTAGGTGAGCGATACCGTTATGCAAATAACTGCAGCAAAGCATTAGTAGAGAGCCATTGTATTTTTGAAAGGGAGTTGTGCGAAGGCGATGAAATTGAGGTTGTGTCTTGGCTGTTGTACGTTGATGAAAAACGTATTCATACATTTCATGAAATATATTGCACCAATAAAGGGTATCGCGCCGCTGCGGGCGAGCACTTAGATTTGCATATTGATTTAGCAACCAGGCGAGTATCTCCATTTCCAAGTGAGGTGCTAGAGCGTTTAAAGGTAATAGAGCAGCAATTTTGCCAACTACCCAAGCCCGTTAAAGTAGGCAGTACAATTAAAATACCCAGCATAACTTGAACTATGGATAACAAATCTATTTCAAGCAGCTATTTTCGGCGCTAACTACGTTAAAATTACTTGCAATAGGCTAGCTATTGGTGCGTTAATTCGCCTTGTTTTCACTGAAAATCTCTTAATCAGAGTTCATGTTATATATTTCACGTTGATTTTATTTTAGCGGCAGGTAGAGCATAAGCTGCCGCTAAAGCGAAACACAAAGCGGTTAATTTTTAGCGTTATTTATTTTTAACTGTTCTTTTTCTAAATATGTTTGGCTGCCAACCCCAATGCAGCGCGCCCAAACGTAAAAATACGGTAATAAACAAGGAGCCTAAAATACACCATATATAAGACACTCCGAGTAAAAACAACGCTGCATAAGTTAAACCGCCCGACAGACACGCAGTAGAATACAGCTCTTCGCGCATTACTAGCGGAATTTCTCTGCAAATTACATCGCGCATTAGCCCGCCAAATATACCGGTAGTCATACCCATGGTAATGGCAACTATCATGGTAGTGCCTTCAATTAACGACTTTTCAATGCCGACAATGTTAAATATAGCCATGCCTAATACATCAACTAGCAGCATGTAATAATTAGATACGTGCGGTAAATGGCGAATAAACACCACCGCAATAAATATTGCGCCATAGGTGGCGTATAAATAATCGGGCTCTGCAATCCAAAACACTGGCTGATTTAATAATATATCACGCAGTGTACCGCCGCCAAGCGCAGTAACTGAGCCTACAACTACAACACCAAAACCCCCAATGTTTTTTTCGTGGCCTAATAAAGTGCCCGATATAGCAAAAAAGGCCACCCCAATTAAACTCATAAAATGAAAGTATTCAAACGCCATGGTGTGGTTTCCTTACCATAATTAGGAGAGGTAGAATTAATAAACAGTGTAGCGTATTTAAAATTTATTATTGCTGAACACTCCCCCACAACAATAGCTTTAATATGAAATTACGTAGGTTGGTTTAGGCGCAGTGAACCCAACGAAAAAAGGCAGCATCAATTAATCTAGGCGTTTTGCATTATAGATTGGCTTAAATAATTGGCTAAACTAAGCATCAATTTAATAAATAAAATAAACCTTATTCACGATTTTATCGGCTTTATCAGAGGACGCTTTCCCTTCAATACACATAAAGACTAATGCCCACATAGTGGCAAACGCAGCCGGCAATAACAAATAAGTGCCAAATGGCGTGGCTAAATTGGGTGTTTTTGGCGCTGTAAAATACTGTGCCTAGGCTGTAAAAAATGCCGCCGGCGAGTAGCCAATATAATGCGTTTACATCAATTGCTAAGTAAAGCGGATAAATAATGGCGAGTGCAAACCATCCCATAAGTAAGTAGGTGGCAAGGGAGACTTTTTTATTACCATTGTGAACTAAAACTTTATACGCTACGCCAGCAAGTGCCACTGACCAAATAAAGGTGAGGGTTGCCCAAGACCAAACACCTGTTAACGACAGGTGTAAAAAGGGAGTGTAAGTACCGGCAATAAGAATATAAATAGCGCAGTGGTCGCACTTTTTATAAAATGCCCTGAGCCTAGGTTGTACACTGGCGTGATATAAAGTAGATGATAAAAACAAAATAAAGATGCTGGCGCTATAAATCGTTGCACTTATATAGGCTTTGGTGCTACTTGATTGATTAAACAGATCCCACATTACCCAGAAAGCAAATAACACACCTATTGCATGGCTAATTACATTGAGCTGTTCTTCTTTACGCGAATAGGGCGCATTCGATGACATAACTGATCCTACCACTTTTAATTGTTTTCAGTGTACGTGTGTACGCTGAATCTTTCAATTATTATAAGCAAACATAAGGGCAAACTTTCGCTTGCTTTAAAGGCTCATTAATTCAATATGTTTTACTACAAAATAGGCTGAACACTCAACTGTTACTGAAAGGGAAATTATGCAAAAAAGCTTTAAAGCAGCATTACTTAGCGCTTTAATTTACCCAGGTGCTGGGCACTTTGCGTTAAAAAAGCATTTAATAGGCGCTATTTTTGCGGGAGTATTTTCGGTTTTACTACTGTTAACTTTACAAGAGGTGTATGCAATGGCGCAATGCATAGCTAATGACATAGTAAACACAAGGGGCGGTGCTAGCTTTGATGATATTTTGGCTGCAGTAAAGCACCCATCAGCGCACTGTGCAGCATTAGGGCAATACCAGTATATTTACTTAATGTTGGTTATTTGGTTTTTGAGCATAGTAGATGCTTATAGGTTAGGTAGAAAGGTGGTTAAATAAACAGCGGTATTGGCGCATAAATACAGCGTGTTATATTAACTAAAATTTAGCTGAAAAGTTAAATTAATTAGTTATATTAACCAACGCTGAATTTCATTTTCGGCTACTAATATTTAAATCTGCTTTATAAACAGTTGGTTACAATTTTAATTTAGTGTGGCACATCCCTTGAATATGTAATTGAGTCGAAACAATACACAAACAAGGAAATCCATTATGAAACATTCAATTAAAATCGCTATGGCAAGTTTATTAGTATTAGGTTCATTGCAAGCAAACGCAACCGAAGTTGACCTTGATGTAACTGATATGCTCACACAAACAATTACCAGCTATATATCGCAAACCACCATAGAGCTTGAAAACTCAATAAAAGACACGCTTACTTTTAATACCGAAACTATGCTTAATAGCTGGTTAAGTGAGCCATTAATTACCGATACTCAAGCTGAAATTAAAACCGAAAATACCGTTAAACCAGTGCAATAATATACGTCAATTATAAGGAATAACCCTATGAGCAGTGAATTTGGATTATTTGCTTTAATGCTGGCGCCGGTTGTAAGTATGATCAGCGCTTATTATTCGGTGCAATTACTTAAAAGTATGGGAGCGTGGTTTAATATTTAACATTGGTTTAATAAAAGCTGATCGACTTAGTTAAAGCGCACGTAAATGAAGGCAGAATGTTTTAAACAAGTAGACTTTATGAAACGTGCGATTTTTCCATTACCCTTATTTATCCTCCCTGACGGTTATACGCGTTTGCGCATATTTGAACCTCGCTATTTAAATATGGTTAAAAGCGCATTAAAAGAAAACATTGGCTTTGTGCTTTGTAGTTTTGAGCACGACACGCCATTTAATATCAGCGCCCAAGGTTGCCTAATGAACATTATTGACTTTGATCAAGATGATAATGGCATGCTACTTATAGATGTATGTGCTACTCAAAGTGTGCAAATAAACGATGTGTTTCAAGACGAGCAAGAACTGCGCTACGGTTTAGTGTCGAACTGTAATACGCCTTATTGGTACACAGAGGCAAACAATAATATTGGCGAGCATAAACGCCTACAAGATACGCTGCGTGAAGTGTTCACTAATAACCCAGAGCTTAGTTCATTATATAAACAAACCTATTTTGACAAGCTTACTTGGGTTGCTGCTCGATGGCTTGAGCTGTTACCTATATCTATTGAGAAAAAACAGCAACTTGCGTTTGAAACTAACTTTGATAACTTACTAAGTTTCCTCCATACTGTGATTAATAACGAATTTGCCTAATTTAATTTGATCCTTATTTAATTATTGCCCGTATTTACATGTACTAAAGCAATAACGGGATAAATTACTATGGTAAGTCAACAACAATCATTACGTTGTGAACCTAATACAGGTAAGTACACTGCCATGCCAGAAACGCCAAGTAAGGAATTGATGCAAGCATTAATTGATGTTGCACAAAGCCGCGATAAAAAAGCATTTGCTTATTTATTTGAATATTTTTCGCCAAAAATTAAACGTTTTGGTATCAAGCAATTTGGTATTGAAGCTCAAGCAATGGAGTTAGTGCAAGAAACACTAACATCGGTTTGGCGTAAAGCACATTTGTACAATAGTGACAAAGGGGCTGCGACTACTTGGGTTTACACGGTAATGCGAAATGCTTCGTTTGATATGCTGCGCAAAATGAAAAGCAATAAAGAAGAAAACATCAGCGAAGATATTTGGCCGTTATTGAACGAATCGCAAAATACGCATCACGAATACACAGATCATTTAGAAGATAAACAAATTAAACGCTACCTTGAAAAGCTACCAGTAGCTCAGCGGGAAGTAGTAAGAGGTGTTTATTTTCAAGATATGTCGCAAGAACAACTTGCACAACAACTTAATATTCCAGTAGGCACGGTAAAATCACGGTTACGTTTAGCCTTGCAAAAATTACGTAATGAAATGGGAGATCAGCATGATTAAACATCACCCGAGTGATACTTTACTGACACAATATTGCAGTGCATCACTTAGCGCATCGTTAAGTTTAGCTGTGTCTATACACGTAGATATGTGCCCAGTATGCCAAGAAAAAGTAACAAAGCTTGAAGCTGATAATGCAGCTGAAGTGTTTAACGATGCATTACCTTCAGAGGCTAAGGATGATACTAGTGGTTATTTTGAGCAAGAAAGCTCAAGCTTATTTGACTTAATAACCAGCGATACCAGTATTGATGAAGTATACGAAGTTGAACCAATTGCTGTTGAAATAAACCAGCAAAATTATCAACTGCCGCGTGCTTTAACACGTATTTCGCACAGCAAATTTACTCAAGTTGGCAAACTAGCCCGCTCGCGCGTTGCCCTAGATGATGGCCCATTACGTACCAGCTTATTGCACATTGCTGCGGGTGGAGAAATACCAGAGCATACTCATACCGGATTTGAGATTACTTTGTTACTAAACGGCGAGTTTAGCGACGAAGAGGGTAGCTACGTACCGGGTGATTTTATTTGGCAAGATGGCAGCCATCTGCACACACCGGTAACAAAAGAAGGCTGTTTATGCTTTACAGTAGTCAGTAGTGCGCTACATTTTAATAAAGGGCTGAGTAAGTTACTTAACCCAATTGGTAATTTAATTTACTAATATAAACAGTTTATTAGGGATATTATGCAAGCGGATACAATTAAAATAGGCATTAGTGCATGCCTAGCAGGCGAAAAAGTGCGTTTTGACACAGGCCATAAACGCTCAAACTTTTGTATGGATGAGTTTGCAAAGCATGTTGAATATACGCGCTTTTGCCCAGAGGTTGCGGTAGGTTTACCTATTCCAAGGCCTACTATTCGCCAAGTACGAGTAGGCGATACTATCAAAGTGTGTCGCCCTGATGGTTCTGGCGACGTTGGCCCACAACTTACTGCTTACGGTATTAAAGTAGCAACCGAACAAGCGAAAGAGCTAAGCGGTTTTGTGTTTTGTGCTAAAAGCCCAAGCTGTGGCATGGAGCGCATTAAAATATACAATGAAGCGGGAACTGGTAATACATCAGAAGGCGTTGGCTTTTTTGCAGAGCAAATAATGAAGCACAATCCATTATTACCGTGCGAAGAAAATGGCCGTTTAAACGACATGCACTTGCGTGAAAACTTTGTAATGCGAGTGTATACGTTTAAAAATTGGCAAAAATTAATACAGCAGCCACTGAACGTTCATCGCTTAACCCAGTTTCATGCGCAATATAAATACTTGTTAATGGCGCATAATTACCAAGCTTACCGCGATCTAGGTCATTTGTTAGGTACGTTTTTAGGTGATGACGTAACCGAGCTTGCTGATAAGTACATTTTAGGTTTGATGAATGGACTTAAAAAGCCAGCCTCACGCAAAAATAATTGTAATACCTTAATGCACTTACAGGGCTACTTTAAAAAAGATTTATCGTCAGTCGAAAAACAAGAAATGCGAGAAGCAATTGATGAATACAGCGATGGTTTAGTGCCTCTTTACGTGCCACTTACTTTGCTAAAGCATCATTTAAAGGTGCACCCAAACGAGTATCTTGAAAAACAAGTATTTTTTAATCCTTATCCTAATGAATTAAAACTACGCTACGGTATTTAATGAACACATTATTTTGGTTTAGGCGCGATTTGCGCCTTTTTTCTAATGAGGCGCTAATTCAAGCGCTTAATAATGGCGCTAACCACGCTATTTTTTTTATCTGCGAAAAACAATGGCAGCAGCATCAAGCAGCGCCAATACAAATTGACTTACTTAAACGTCGCATTACTTACCTGCACCAGCAACTTGCTGATCACGGTATTACCTTACACATTATTGACGCACCATACTTTACTGATTGCGAAACTCAACTCATTGATTTTTGTAAGGCTAATAATGTTAAGCATGTAATTGCCAATACCGAGTATGAACTAAACGAAGTAAACCGCGATAAAGCCATTTTAGCAAAGTGCGATGAGCTTTCTATTACGTTTACCTTGTACGAAGGCGATTTAATTGCCCCGGTAGGCAGCGTTAAAAACCAAAGCAACGAAATGTACAAAGTATTTACGCCATTTAAACGCGCTTGGTTAAAGCAGTACATTGAGGTGCATTTTTCTTTGCCGCAGTGGCCTGTAGAGCACGTTAGCGGCGGTGCGCAGTTAAGCAAAAACGAAACAAATTTACTCAAAGGCGATAGCAGCTCTGAAAAATGGCCCGTTGATGATAAAACATTGGCCACTGTGGTCGATAACTTTATTTGCGATAAACTAACAAGTTACGACGATCACCGTGATATTCCCATTATTAAAGGCACCTCAGGCCTTAGCCCTTATTTAGCGCTAGGTATTATTAGTACCAAGCAATTATTAATAAATATACAACAGCGCTACCCCGATATTTTAAGCACTTCAAAAAGCAAAACCTTTACTTGGGTTAATGAGCTTATTTGGCGTGAATTTTATCGGCATTTAATTGCGCAATTTCCAAAGCTTTCGCGTGGCGATAATTTTAACGAAAAGTATAACGCGGTAGTTTGGCGTAGCAGCGATGACGACTTTAAAGCATGGTGCGAAGGCCGCACAGGTTACCCGCTTGTTGACGCTGCGATGAGGCAACTCTTGCAAACCGGGTGGATGCATAACCGTTTACGCATGGTGGTTGCTAGCTTTTTAACTAAACACCTACTTATAGATTGGCGCAAAGGCGAGCGTTTTTTTATGCAACACCTTATAGATGGCGATTTGGCCTCTAATAATGGAGGTTGGCAGTGGGCGGCAAGTACCGGGTGTGATGCACAGCCTTACTTTAGAGTTTTTAATCCTATAAGACAAAGTGAACGCTTTGATCCAAACGGCGAATTTATTCGTAAATACATACCAGAGCTTGAAAACGTGCCAGATAAACACATTCACTTTCCACATAGTTATTTAGCCTCATTGGGGCAAAGTGATTCGTGTTATTGGCCAGCAATTGTTGATCATAAAGCGGCGCGAGAGCGTGCCCTAGCAGCATTTAAGGTATGATATGGATAACCAGTTACCAGTAGATAAGTTTGTAGATTTATATCAAAAACTTAATAATAGTAACCTTGATTTATTAAGTGAAATTTACTGCGACGATATACAATTTACCGACCCAATGCACAACATTAATGGCATTGTTGAGCTGCGCAAATACTTTGCTAATTTGTATAGCAATGTTACGCATTGCCAGTTTGATATAACTGATTCCTTCAGTGTTGCCAATAATGCCTTTGTGTATTGGAGTATGCATTATGTGCATCCTAAATTAGCCTCAGGAAACACCATTACTGTGCAGGGGCACAGTAAGCTTACATTTAACGGTGACAAAATAATTGAGCACCGCGACTATTTTAACGTAGGCGAGCTACTGTATAAGCATATTCCTTTATTAGGCCGTGTTATTAAGCTTATAGATAAAAGGGCGGGCTAATTATGATCACACTTATTACCGGTGCTACCTCAGGTATTGGCGAACAATTAGCAATAAAATATGCCGAGCAAGGCGATACTGTTATTGCTTGCGGTCGTAACAGCGAAAAGTTAGCTGAGCTTGCTAAGCATAACAACATTCAAACCTGCCAATTTGATGCCACAAATTTACAACAAATAAAATCTGCTACCATTGGCTTTGCTCATTTTGATCGGGTCATACTCAATGCTGGTAACTGCGAATACGTTGACGATGCACGAAATTTTGACAGCGCCTTATTTGAGCGGGTCATTAGCGTTAATTTACTGGCTATGGGGTATTGCTTAGAAGCTTTATTACCTAAAATAAATAGTGGTGGCCAGCTGGTGTTAGTCAGCTCAAGTGTAACCTATTTAGCACTACCGCGCTCAGAGGCGTATGGCGCTTCTAAAGCGGGTGTAAGCTACTTGGCTAAAAGCTTAGCAATTGATTTAAATGACGTTGATGTAACCTTAGTGCATCCTGGTTTTGTTAAAACCCCTCTAACTAATAGGAATGACTTTCCTATGCCTATGGCCGTTACAGCGCAAAAAGCGGCAGACTACATGATAAAAGGCATACACAAGCGTCGTAAAGAAGTGCATTTTCCGTATCGTTTTACACTAATATTAAAAGCACTGCGCATATTACCATTGCCGCTGTGGCTCAAAATTGCAAAAGGACTAGCGCGTTGAAAAAAATAGCTATAATTGGCACTGGCGTTTCAGGTTTAACCTGTGGGCATTTATTGCATAAGCACTATGATGTAACGCTATTTGAAAAAAACAATTACATTGGTGGCCACACGGCTACGGTTGATGTGCAAGTTGATGGTATTGAACACGCTATTGATACTGGTTTTATTGTATTTAATAACAGAACCTACCCTTATTTTGAAAAGTTATTAGCGCGTATTGGCGTTGATAAGCAAGAAACCGAAATGAGTTTTAGTGTGCATAACGATGCCACAGGTTTTGAATACAACGGCCATACCTTTACGAGTTTATTTGCACAGCGTCGTAATATTTTTAGACCACAGTTTTGGCGTTTACTGTACGACATAGTTAGGTTTAATAAATTATGTAAAACAATACACGAGCAAGGCAGCTATAAAGCCGATCACTCATTAGGTGAGCTACTAAGTGAGCATAATTTTAACGACTTTTTTAAATATCATTATATTTTACCTATGGGCGCTGCTATTTGGTCTACCAGCATTAAAGAAATGCAAAATGTAGGCGTAGAATTTTTTGTTAAATTCTTTTTTAATCATGGTTTATTAGATGTAGTAAACAGGCCGCAATGGTATGTAATACCTGGTGGTTCTCGTCAATATATTAACCCGCTAATTAGAGGCTTTGCCGATAAAATCAAACTCAATACAGATATTAAATCAGTAACTAGAGCTGCCGATAAAGTAACCATTGTGTTTGCTAATGGTGAGCAAAGCGAGTTTGATAAAGTGATATTTGCTTGTCATTCAAATCAGGCGTTAGCGTTATTGGGCGATGCCAGCGAGCAAGAAAAGTCAGTGTTGGGCGCTATTCCTTATACCGAAAATTCAGTGGTACTACATACCGATACTAATTTATTACCCGACAGAAAAGCAGCCTGGGCTAGTTGGAATTATTTACTAAATAATAATACCGATAAAGCGGCTGTTGTTACGTATCAAATGAATATACTTCAAGGGTTACAGTCAGATACGCAGTTTTGTGTAACATTGAACCATCTACAAGGAATAGAAAAGAGTAAGATATTACGTGAATTTACTTACCATCACCCAGTATTTAACCAAGAATCGATAGCCGCGCAGCAACAAAAGCACAGCATTGACGGGAAAAATAATAGCTATTTTTGTGGTGCGTATTGGTATAACGGTTTTCACGAAGATGGGGTGCATAGTGGCGTAGACGTTGCCAAACAGCTTGGGGTTGAATTTGACTAGCGCTGTATATTTAGGCGATGTAAAACATCGCCGTTTTGCGGTTAAAAGCCATAGCTTTAGTTACCCTTTGTACATGATGTGGGTTGATTTAAATAACCCACAGCAATTAAACGGTGTGCATAGCCAATTGGGCAGTTCAGGTTTTAAAGCTCTTAAATTTAACCAAGCAGACTATCTAAATAAAGACCCTCAATTAAATACCTTTTCGTTAGTAGAGCGCGCGCGCAAACACCTTGCAAAGCTAGGTGTTAAACAAACCTTTAGCCATGTTTATATGCTTGGGCAATTACGCTGTTTAGGTATTTACTTTAGCCCTGTAAACTTTTATTTTTTTGGCCATAACGAAACAAAATTTAGCTACATGATTGCAGAGGTTAGCAACACACCTTGGAATGAACGCCACTATTATTTAGTTCCGTTAGAAAAAAAAGTGAACTTTAAGAAAACCTTTTCCGTATCACCCTTTATGGACTTGGACATGAACTACCACTGGCATATTCGACAAACGCAGGATAAAGCATTAATACAGATTAAAAATATACGCGACGAACAGGTATTATTCGACGCTACACTAAGGTTAAAACGCCACGAATTAACTGAGCAACAAGTAAGTAGGTTGCTTAAACGTTTTCCGGCGATGACTTGGTCAATTTTTAAGGGTATTTATTATCAAGCATTAAAGTTGTTTATTAAAAGAGTGCCTTTTTTAGGCCACTCAGGTAAGCCATAAAGCAAGTTGTTATGTTGTTTAAGAGTAATAATATAGGTGATTTTATGGAAAAAGCGACGCATTTACGTTGTCAAAATAATCGAAGCTGGCTTACTAATTTATATAAAAAAATAGTATTTAAAGCCTTTTCATCGATTCAAACAGGGCAAATAACGTTAGTTGATAATAACGAACGCAGTACTTTTGGCGATTTATCGTCAGCTGCAAAAGTAACGATTACTGTTAATAATAAAGCAATGTACAAAGCATTTTGTTTGTCGGGTAGTGTGGGCGCAGGCGAGTCTTATATTTTAGGACAATGGTCTTGCGATAACTTAACTCAGCTGATCGAAATATTTGCAATTAATCAAAATCAATTAGATGCTTTTGAAAAAAAGTTTTCTTTTTTCAGTAATATTGTCAATCGCTTAAATCACTTAAAAAACAAAAACTCAGAATCGGGTTCGAAAAAAAATATTATTGCTCATTATGATTTAGGGAATGATTTATACGAATCGTTTTTAAGCAAAGAAATGCTCTATTCGTGTGCAGTCTATCCCGAAAAAGAAGCAACCTTAGAGCAAGCTCAACAATATAAGTTACAACGAATTTGTGAACAAGTTGAACTACAAAAAGGCGACTCGGTAATAGAGATAGGCACCGGATGGGGGGCATTCGCAATTTATGCAGCTACTCATTACGACTGCTATGTTACTACCACGACTATATCTGATGAACAGCACGACTATGTTGAACAAAAAGTGAAGCAACTTGGGCTTGAACATAAAATAACTTTGCTTAAATTAGACTACCGCTCACTTAAAGGGCAATACGATAAACTGGTTTCAATTGAGATGATTGAAGCGGTAGGGCACGATTACCTACCAAGCTTTTTTACTCAATGTAGTGCGTTATTAAAAGATGATGGCGCTATGCTTATTCAGGCGATTACTATTGGCGATCAGCGTTATAAACATTATTTAAAAAACTCAGATTTTATTCAGCAATATATTTTTCCTGGTGGTTGTTTGCCATCGTTAAATGAAATGAGTGAACAAATTAAAAATAATACCGATATGGTTATTCATACCGTAAACGATATTGGTGCCCATTATGCACGTACACTTGCCGATTGGCGTACGCGCTTTATACAAAGCTGGCCAGACTTAGACAGCTCTAAATTTGATGAGCGCTTTTATCGTTTGTGGTTATTTTACTTTGCTTACTGCGAAGGTGCATTTAGAGCACGTGCAACTAGTACCGTGCATTTAATGGCGCGTAAACAACGTTTTATCAGTACTGATGATGAAATTGCACTCGGTTATTAATTTTGTGTTATTTCAAGCAGTGTGGTTTTTATCCTTACTGCTTGAATCAAGCTCTGTTGTGTTTAGTAGCGCTATTATTGCGTTGATGTTTTATTTATCAAAACAAAAGAAGCACGACGCATTACTGGTTTTAGTGGCTTTGCCCTTGGCTTTATTGAGCGAGTTTATTGCCGTTAAAAGTGGCTTATTAGAGTTTAAAGTATCCCCATTTCCTGTTTGGCTTGCCTTATTGTGGTTTGCATTACTGCTTAGCATAAACACCTCAATGCGCTTTTTAATCTCACTAAAACTTTGGCAAGTATTTATTATTTGCCTTGTGTTTTCCCCTGCAAGTTACTGGGCCGGCGCGCGCTTTGAAGTGCTAAATTTAGGCCTGCCACTATTGGAGTTTTGGCTGGTATACGGTGCTCTTTGGGCTGCTGTATTTACTTTAATTATTTTAGCTAATTTAAAACTTAAATTACTTATTACTCGCTGATCCTCGCCCTTGCCGCTCCCGTATGATTATTCACTTACCTGAAGGGATTTACCATGAACGCTATATTTAAAGTACTGTGTATTTGTTTACTCACAACGAGTTGTGTTGCTGCGGCAAACATTAGCTTAACGAAAGTAGGGGATGCGCGGATGGAGTATTTATTTTGGGACGTATACGACGCTACATTATTTACTACAACAGGAGAGTATAAGCTAGGCGATAATCCGATTAAATTTAAGCTGACTTATTTGCGTGACTTTGCTGCTAAAGACATAGTAAAAGCGACCAACGAGCAGTGGCAACATTTAGGTAAAAAACAGCTAACAACGCAATATAGCGATAAATTATTAGCGATGTGGCCAAATATAAAAAAAGGCGAGTCGTTAACGCTCGTAACAGACAAGCAAGGGCTTAGTGTTTTTTATCATAATGATAAACACATTGGTGAAATTAATGAGCCTGGCTTTGCCGCTGACTTTTTGGCGATTTGGCTGAGCGAAAACACCTCTGAGCCCGCACTTAGAAAGCAATTATTAGGAAATTAATATGACGATTTTAAATTATGCAAAAGTAACCTTTGCCGCTATATGTGCGCTGTTATTGGTAAGTTGCTCTGCCCCCAATGTCGAACATTACAATAACACCTCTCCAGAATTTGACTTTAAAACGTTTTTTAGCGGAAATTTAAAAGCCTATGGCGTTGTACAAGACTATAAAGGTGAATTAACCCGCAAGCTCGTGGTTGACATGCATGCAAGCTGGGAGGGCAACCAAGGCGTTATAGAAGAAGATTTTATTTATGATGATGGTGAAACTCAAAAACGTATTTGGAAAGTAACACTCAATGATGACAAGAGTTTAACCGGCACTGCAGATGATGTTTTAGGCACAGCTAAAGGGAAAAGTGATGGCAGTGTATTTCATTGGAATTATGATGTTGATCTGCCGTACGATGGCAGCACTTTAACGGTAAACTTTGATGATTGGATGTACTTGGTAACACAAACTCGCTTGATAAACCGTACGTCTATTGTTAAGTTTGGTATCGAAGTTGGGGAAGTTACCTTGGTTATCGAAAAAATATAGCTTATGACTTTGTGGCTTAACTTGCGTTAAAATTGCACTTAAATTAAGTCTTTGTTAACTCAACACGCTGTATTTTACCGATAATTATTTTAATTTTACGCATTTTATAAGATTTTAAGCAAAAAATGCAATTTGCTGTTGCTAACTCTTCAAAAATGCATAAAGATAGGTTTTGCGAAGGCAAAATAATAACGAATAGGAATCAAATAATGAATAAAGCTCAATTAGTTGAAAAAATTGCTACTGATGCAGAAATCTCTAAAGCCGCTGCTACACGCGCTCTTGACGCGTTTACTGGCGCTGTAACTTCTTCTTTAAAAGAAGGTGATTCAGTAGCGTTAGTTGGTTTTGGTACTTTTTCAGTTAAAGAACGTGCAGCCCGTACTGGCCGTAACCCACAAACGGGTGCTGAGATCCAAATCGCAGCGGCAACTATCCCAAGCTTTAAAGCAGGTAAAGGTCTTAAAGATCAAGTAAACCTTTAATTGTAGGTTTATCTAATTAAATGAAAAGAGGGCCTTTTAGCCCTTTTTTTATGCCTAAAATATTTGCCAACCTTGTTAACATTATAATTACATTTAATAATTGTAATAAAGTTAATCCACCTTTATTAAGGTGGATTAACTTTTTAGTTATTTATTTGGCTTTTAGGGCTTTATCGCCACGGCCAATGCCAACTGCCCCAGAGCGCACTACCTCAATAATGTCGGTTTCGTGGCGTAGCGTATCTAAAAATGATTCAATTTTATCTGTGCTACTCACTAACTGTAGGCTATAACTTAGCCGGCCCATATCTAAAATAGTCCCTTGGAATACATCTGCTACGCGGGTAACCGCTGCGCGTGTTGTTTCGTCTTGGGCAAATACTTTAACCAATAATAGTTCACGCTCAATATGACTCATTTCGGTTAAATCAATAATTTTTAGTACATCAACAAGTTTGTTTACCTGTTTGGTAATTTGCTCTACTACACGGTCATCACCCATAGTGGTAATAGTAATGCGCGATAAAGACTGATCATCCGTTGTGCCAACTGTTAGGCTGTCGATGTTATAAGCACGCTGCGAAAATAATCCTACAATACGCGACAGTGCTCCTGGTTCGTTTTCTAATAATATAGATAAAATACGACGCATTATGCTTTTACTCCTTTACGTAGCCACATCTCATCAATGCCACCAAACTTAATTTGCATTGGGTATACATGTTCTTTTTCGTCTACAAGAATGTCTAAAAATACTAAACGATCGTTAATCGACATGGCTTTGTCGATAGCCGGTTGTAACTCATCTAGGGTGTTTACTTTAATACCTACATGGCCGTAGCTTTCTACTAATTTAACAAAATCAGGCAAAGACTCCATGTAAGATGATGAATGACGCCCGCCATACACCATATCTTGCCATTGGCGTACCATGCCTAAAGAGCGGTTATTTAATGACACGACTTTTACCGCTAAGTTATATTGTAAACACGTAGCTAGCTCTTGAATATTCATTTGAATAGAGCCGTCGCCAGTAATACATACAGATTCTTTATCCGGAAAAGCAAGTTTTACACCCATGGCTGCAGGTAAGCCAAAGCCCATAGTGCCAAGGCCGCCTGAGTTGATCCACTGACGCGGATGTTTAAACGGGTAATACTGGGCTGCAAACATTTGATGTTGGCCAACATCAGAGCTTACATAAGCGTCGCCATTGGTGGCTTTATAAACTGCTTCAATAACGGCTTGCGGTTTAATTGCATCACCATCGGTGTTATAGCTTAAGCACTTTTGTTCGCGCCAGCTGATAATTTGACGCCACCAATCTTCTTGGGCGCTGCGATCAATTTGAATAGGGCTCTTATCAATACCAGCTTGTAGCTGCTCTAGTACGGTTGCAAGACAGCCAACTACCGGAATGTGAGCTTTAATTGTTTTAGAAATAGACGTTGGATCAACATCTACATGCACTATAGTGGCGTTGGGACAAAATTTTTGCACATTATTGGTGACCCGATCATCAAAGCGCGCCCCTAATGCTAATATTACATCGGCATTAGCCATGGCTTTATTAGCTTCAAGGGTGCCATGCATACCTAGCATGCCTACAAAGTTTGGATGCACGCCTGAAATGCCACCTAGCCCCATAAGGGTATTGGTAATTGGCGCATTTAGTGACTCTACCAAGTGAGTTAATTGCTCAGAAGTGTTTGAAATTACAATTCCGCCGCCAGAGTACACTACCAGTTTTTTTGCTTCTAGTATGGCGGTAACGGCTTTGCGTATTTGTTTTGAGTGGCCTTTAGTGTTTGGGTTGTAAGTTCTTAAATCGGTAGATTTAGGAAATTCATAATCAAACTTTATCTCAGGGTTTAGCATGTCTTTTGGCAGCTCTACTACCACTGGGCCTGGGCGGCCTGTGCTGGCAATATAAAAAGCTTTAGCTAAAATAGTTGGGATATCTTTTGCGCTTCTGCAGTTAAAACTGTGCTTTACTATAGGGCGCGAGCAACCAACGATATCAGTTTCTTGAAAAGCATCATCACCAATCAAGTTGGTAGGTACTTGCCCTGATAGCACGACCATTGGAATGGAGTCCATATAGGCTGTAGCAATGCCGGTAATACAGTTTGTAGCACCAGGGCCTGATGTTGCCAGTACTACGCCTACATCGCCAGTAGCACGCGCATAACCATCGGCCATATGTGTGGCGGCTTGCTCATGACGAACTAAAATATGTTCAATGTCGTCTTGCTGAAAAAGTGCATCGTATAAATCTAATACTGACCCCCCGGGGTAGCCAAATATGTATTTAACCTTTAATTCTTTTAATGCCTGAACAACTAGTTCAGAACCATTATATTGTTGTTTGCTCATCCTCATTCCTCTGCCGTTATTTTTATGCATAAAAAAACCCCCGCATGGGGCGGGGGTTTTTAAAAAGCAGTATCACCTTTCAATACATCCCCGCTGGGCTTATAACTAAGACCAGTACGAGTACGATTAATAGGCGAATTGTAGTATTCATAATTAATTACTCTATTACAAAGCGTTAATACTGCTTTAAACTAAAATTGTGTATGTGGTTATTTTTAAGGGTTTTGAGGGAGTATGTCAACCGCGAAATGGCTTTTTTGCATTATTTCTTCTCCTCATGCTATTTTTGTGCTGGAATTAGTTGTTTTTTGAAGTTTGAAAGTGGATAAAAGGAGGTTTTATGCAGTTTTATAAGTTGGAATATTAAAAAGCCAGCAATTGCTGGCTTTTTATATCAGTACGCTTACAAGTACTTATGTATGTACTTTATACTTTATATTACAAACGGTCGATAACAGCTTGAGTAAAGTCTGTTGTACCGTGGCTGCCGCCTAAATCGCGAGTAGTACGATCGCCTGACTTAATCACATCAGCAACTGCACTTCTAATGCGCTCTGCGGTGTCGCCCATGTTTAAATGCTCAAGCATTTGAATAGACGCTAAAATTACAGAAGTAGGGTTAGCTAGGTTTTTACCTGCAATATCAGGCGCACTGCCGTGTACTGCTTCAAAAATTGCAGTATCTTCGCCAATGTTAGCACCTGGTGCCATGCCTAAGCCGCCAACTAAACCAGCACATAGGTCTGATAAAATATCACCAAATAAGTTTGTGGTTACTATTACGTCAAACTCTTCTGGCGTCATTACTAGTTTCATACAGGTTGCATCAACAATCATTTCGGTTGATTCAATTTCTGGGAAACGCTCAGCAACTTCACGCGCTACTTTTAAAAATAGGCCTGATGTAGATTTTAAAATATTTGCTTTATGTACCGCTGTTACTTTTTTACGGCCTTCACGTACTGCTAGCTCGTAAGCAAACGTTACGATTTTTTCTGCGCCTTCGCGAGTAATAACAGATTTTGCTTCTGCTTCGTTACCATCTTCACTTACAATTTGACCAGCGCCAGAGTACATACCTTGGGTGTTTTCACGAATAGTGATGATATCAATATCATCATAACGTGCTTTTGTGCCTACAAACGATTTAACAGGACGTACGTTTGCGTACAAACCAAATTGCTTACGTAGTGTTACGTTTATAGAAGTAAAGCCTTCACCAACTGGCGTTGTTAAAGGACCTTTTAAGGTGATTTTGTTTTTAGCGATAGTATCGATTGTGTCTTGCGGAAGTAACTCACCTGTTTTTTCAAGTGCAGCTAGGCCAGCATCAACAAATTCATAATCAAAATCGCATCCTGCGGCTTTTAGTATTTCAAGTGCTGAGTCGATAATGCTAGGGCCGATGCCGTCGCCTTTGATCACTGTTATGGTTTGTTTGGCCATTAACTTATCCTTTAAAGAGTTTGATTTGCACATAAATTGTGGCTCCGAGGGAGCAACTGCTTGTTAGAAAATTTATGTGAACGAGCTTGAGAATTCAAGGGCGCATTTATACCAATTATTAAGTCATTTTGCCAGTTTATACTATTAATACTGGGTATAACCGCTGTTTATAGTTAAAATAAGTAGCTTAAATACTATCAAACAAAGCTAATGTTTGAAGTTTGTCATAAAAATCGGCTTGATTGTCCCAGCCCTGGGCTATTAATTGCTGCTTAAGTGTTTGCTGTTGCCAAGGTGTTAATGCTGTTTTTGGCTTAAACACGCTTTGCGCCACGACTTTAAATGCTACCCATAACTTACTTTGCTCAGTGAGTTCGTTTTTAGCTACTTGTTCGGCATCTAATAATGCAAAGGTCCATGGGTTATCACTTAAAAGCGCTGATAACTGCTGATTTAAATGCTTACTATCCATGTTTTCTATACCAAAAAATGCGCACATAGGTGTATCGGATGATTTATTGGGGGCGTGCGCTATAGACGTCTTTCTTGAAAGTTGCGTACTACAATGTATTAATAAGTAATGCGCGTAAGCATATAAAGGCAAACAAATATGCTCAAACTGATATTGCTTATTGTTATAGACCAATAGCCTCATTATATCGACCATACATTTGAGTCGATTAACTAAAAAAGCATGTAAAGGATGCGGAATAGCAAAAACTAGTTGCTCAAACACCACGCGCTGTATAATAGCTGGGGCATTATTGTAGCCAACCATAGACAAACTATGCGTTAAATTTTTAGCGGCTTGATGCTCTTTGTTATACGGTTTAACTGCTTGGCATAAGCTTTTAATAACATTAGGGTGTGGGGCTAATAAAGTATTTATATTGTTAAAGCTATACTCTTGTTGCAGTTTAATAAGCCCAATTAGATCATATAATGTGTTTTGGGTACTGGGAGTTGCGGCTTTTATATTTACATATTCAGTATCCCACACTTTATAAAGTATACGTTTATCAGCGCATAGCCATTGTACTGCGTTATCGTTAAGCGTTGCTTTTACCCTGTACCAAACTATTTTGTTCTTTAAGCTTTTAATAAGTATGTGGCGCTGCTCGGCGTCGGTTGCTAAATAAATCATTGCTTGTTCGGCATATAAAACTCGGCTCCCGGGGAGCAAAGGGCCAATATGCGCAATTAATGATTTTAAGAGTCGCTGAGCAAATAAATTTGGGGTTCGCAAATATAAGTCTGCTATCGCTTTATAAAAATTTATTTGCTGATTTGCTGCATTACACGTGAGGTTAACTGCCAAAATATTAGCTAACGCCACAATTATTGTGCCGCCATCGTATAACATTATTTTAGGGGTGCTAACTAAAGCGTGTTTATATTTACTCAGTTTAGCTAATACTTGAGTAATACTATGGGCAGGTTGCTTTGCGGTTAGTAATACGCGCGCTGCAAGTTTGTGGCGTAATTGCCATATTTGGCTTTCGGTACTGGTAAACGCTATTTGTTTGGACAGTTTATTAAGTTGAGCGCCTACGCACAAGTGCTCAATTAATGACGCACTAATATACAGCTCACTTAGTTCGTCATCGTAATTTTGGCTTACGCACAGTGCGGTTGTTAAAATACATTGGTTAATTACAAGGTTGGTAGCAAAGTCGTACTGAGTTTTATAAAGCATAAGTTGCGCTTGTAGAGCACTCGGATTTTGCTTATAAAGGGTTCGGTATTGCTCTGCAACTTTGCACACTAGCGGATAAAAGGTAGGCCATTGTTTTTTATTATTGTATGAAGCTAAAAATAGCTGCGTATGCTCAAGCAACCTTTTTAGCTTTATTGATACAGGCTCATCCATTATGCCGTTTCCCTAACCTGGTTTTAGATATTGATCGTAAGCACTGGGACCCCATAAAATGAGCTGCCCGTTTTTAAATAATAACCCGGTACATTCATCTATAGTAGTAATGCCGTCAGATGTTTTATGCTGGGTACGATAAAAAACAATTTGCCATACTTGCTCCTCATCACGCTTAGCAAAGGTAAGATCTGGGCTACCTAAATATTCGAGTACACTATTGAGGGTTGCAGTGTCTTCTATTTTTAGCTTTTCGATATAGCGTTTATTATAGGCTTCTCTGTCTTGCCAAATCATAGCTTGTGGATCATCTTTATAAAAAACGATCACTAACGTGGCTATTAGCGCATACAGCCCTAAACCTAAAATTAAATATCTAAAAAACTTTTTGAACATTACTTACTCTACTAACCATCACTGCTAATAGTATACGTATTGTCGTACGGCAGTGCTATTAACTTGCGACTAATTAAGCCTTAACTGCTTTAAACTAAAGCCTAAGTTTATATCGGTGCGTAAACTAACCAGTTGCTTTGAAATAACATACATATCCATATTCTCAGTTAGCTTTTTACGTAAGCTGGCACTAAGAGCATCGTCATTGAGTGCATCCTCGACAGAGCTATAGTTATTAACAAGTAGCTGTGCCGATTTAGTGCCTATGCCTTTTACGCCCGGAATATCATTGGTTTTATCGCCAGCAAATGCCCAAAAATCTACTAGTTTTTTTTGCTCAACGCCAAAGCGTTGCTTAATACTATCTTGATCTAAATAATGTTTTTTAAAATAATCATACACAGCTATATGCTCATTTAAAAAAGGTAAAAAGCCTTTATCAGTTGAGACAATCACACTGCTGATGTTGTTATGTGATGCCTTATTTGCGAGAGTTGCAATAATATCATCAGCTTCATCGTTTATTGGTTCAAACACTACAATACCGGTTTCTTCAATGGCGGCTTTAAATTGCACTAATGCATCTTTAAGTATTTGTGGCATAGGAGCACGGGAGTGTTTGTAATCTTTATAAAAATGATAGCGCCAACTTTTATCGCCATCAAATACGGCAATGGCATGGGTTGCTTTAGTGCTGCTTAAAAGTTTTGAGCAGGCATGCGCTACACGTGCGCAGCTTGCTTTAAGCATTTGCTCGTCACTGTGATGTTTTTGATTCGCGTCTACCGCGTAAATGCGCCTAATTAAATTAAGCGCATCAATAAGTAATAAATGGGGTTTCAATACAGAACTCACGCCTTGATTGTGTAGCAGGGGACATATTTACTGCCGGGTAGTTTCATTCTTCCCTCGTCAACATAAGCTTGTAATAACTTATCCATTGCTTTCATTAAACTAGGCTCGCCACTTAGAATATAAGGCCCATGTTGTTTAATTGCTTTTACGCCTTCTTCTTTAACATTACCGGCAACAATGCCCGAAAATGCGCGGCGTAAATTTGCAGCTAATAACTGTTTTGGTTGTTCTAGGTGCAAGTCTAGGTTCGCCATTTGTTCATGTGATGGTATAAACGGCTGTTGAAAGTCATTTTCTATTTTTAATGTCCAGTTAAAATAGTATGCATCGCCTTGGCTTTTACGATAGTCGCGAACATTAGCCATGGTCGACTTTAATTTTTGCGCTACTAATTGTGGGTTATCTATAATAACTTCAAATTTGCTGAGTGCTTCTACACCCAGTGTCATTTCAATAAAGTGGCACAGCTCTTTAAAGTAGGCTTCACTTTGTTTGGGTCCTGTTAAAATAACCGGTAGGCACTGCTTGTCATTTTCTGGGTGTAATAATATCCCTAATAAATAAAGAAACTCTTCAGCAGTACCAGCGCCACCAGGAAAAATAATGATAGCGTGAGCTGTGCGTATAAAGGCTTCTAAACGTTTTTCTATGTCGGGTAAAATGACTAATTCATTTACAATTGGGTTAGGCGGCTCTGCTGCAATAATGCTGGGCTCGGTTAATCCTAAATAACGATTGTTTTTAATGCGCTGCTTAGCGTGGCCAATAGTAGCGCCTTTCATTGGGCCTTTCATAGCGCCAGGGCCACAGCCGGTACAAATGTTTAAGCCGCGCAGGCCCAGCTCATAGCCTACTTGTTTGGTATATTTATACTCAACTTCACTAATAGAATGCCCACCCCAACATACAACCATGCTTGGTTCGCTGTTTACTTTTAGTGCATCGGCATTTCTGAGCATATCAAAAACCATGTGGGTAATGGCTTTTTGTTCTTTAAGATCTTTTTCGTATTTTTGACATATAAATAAAATATCGCGGATCACAGAAAATATATGTTCGTGAATACCGGTAATAATTTCACCATCAACAAATGCGGTATCAGGTGCGTTAATTAGTTCTATTTTTATGCCGCGCTCACGGCTAACTAAACGAATATCAAAGTCTTGGTATTTATCGTAGATGTCGCTACTTTCATCTGTATGGCTGCCTACGTTGAGGACGGCAAGCGCGCAGTTTCTAAATAATCGATAGCGTTCACTAGCGGAAGATTGCTCTAATAAATCAACTTCTAATTGCGACAGTAAATCTAAAACCCCAGTTGGGTTTAACTGTATTAACATCGGCATTCTCCTTGCTGCTTAATACCAATTGGGTGCAAGTGTTGATTGTTCTAGCAGGTTAAACTCATTAAGGGCACTTGAACTTATATAAGTAATATATAAGGCGCCGTACTTTTTTAGAGCGGTTGCTATAATTAACGACTCATTTAATACAATTGGCATAAAATGTAAAAAACTAGCTAGTTATAAAACTCAAAAAAAATTGAGCTAAATAACATTATTTACGTATACACAGACGATCCCGACCTGCGTTTTTGGCTTCATATAAAGCATCGTCTGCTCTATCAAATGCCTTTAATAATGTGTCACCTTGTTTAAACTGAGTTGCACCAAGTGACACTGTAATTTCTATTTGCTTATCTTTAAACTTAAACGGGATCTTTTTTATATTCTTTTTAAGTTTTTCGAGTTGGGGAATGGCATGCTCTAAAGAGGTGCCTGGCATTAAGAGTACAAATTCTTCGCCGCCATAACGCGCTATAAAGTCTGTTTTTTCTATCGATTTTTGCAAGGCTTTAGCAATAACTTGTAGCGTAATATCTCCAGCCGTATGACCAAACCTGTCGTTTATTGACTTAAAATAATCTACGTCTATTACCGCTAGAGTAACATCGGATGCTTGCACATTAAATAAGTGCATTTCGTGATTATACCGCTCATCGAAGGCGGCCCGGTTTGGCAGTTTGGTTAGGCTATCGAGCAGGCTTTGAAAACGTTGATCGTTAAGGCGCTTTTTATATTTAGTGAGTTTATTTTCTAAGCTGCCAATACGATTATTTATTTTATCAAAGCTGGTTATAAGTACTTTGCGATCTTTGCGTTCAAGTTCTTCTTTGGCAATAAAATCTTCACCGAGGGACTTTAGTTCATGATCAACCAATTTTCTTAACGATGAAATTGAGGTGGTACTCTTGGTTTGCTCATTAAGATTATTAATTTTAGTTTTAATACGTTTATTTAATGCGTCAAACTCAATCCCCATAGATTCGGAATGTTTACTGGTCGAAAAAATCGAATGGTGTAACTCTTCTAAGGTTTTATTTAAAGACACTAAAAAACTTTGCGCAGATTGGCGCTCGTTATTAATATTTTTTACAATAATACTAATAATTTCAATTGCGGCAGCGAGTAAGTCATCTACTGTATTACTTTGTAAAATGGCAGTTCTTATTGATTGAATTTGCTCTGCAGCTTCATCTTCAAGTACCAGCTGGTGGGCAAGTTCTAATAACTTTTTAGCAATTACTGGAGTGTCGGTATGTTGCTCTGCGGGTATTGCATTAAATTTAGTCTGTAACGCTTGGTTATAAATAGTAATTAATTGATTTAATAGCGGTATAAAACCATGGGTTGACTGAACGTTATTAAGCTCATTATCTAACAAGTTACGCAGCGCTCTGCGTGTGTCGTCAGGTAAGCCATTGGTTTTTTGTAATTGCTTGCCAGCATTTTTTACACTTGTGCGTAAATCTCGCTGATGGGCGAGTTGAGTGGCTTCTTGGCTTTTTAAAAGTACTAAAATATCATTAATTAACGGCGATAAGTGCTCAAAGCTAACCCCTTTATTAAGCGCGCTTCTAAATTTAGCTAGACGATTATCTAATTCAATATCAAGACCCTTACAGCTTAAAGACAATTTAGCTGCAAAATTTGACAGAGTGTCTACTTGAGTTTTCCTTGCGCTCTCAATTACTATTCGTTGCTCAATAGCTTGTTTGAGTTTTTTGTCCATAGAATTAGATTTATCAGGCACCTAAACATACCGCCATTGTGTTAATTAGTATCAGTTAAGTTTACAACAAATTTATATTAAGTGTAGTTATCTCATTAAAAACTTTGCATTTTAATAAGATATTGTCAATAAACGTATCTAAAAGTCTATTTATCGCTTTTAATTCACTTTTAAATAGCGCCTTGTTAGTCTTCTTTACACACTAAGTTATCTTTATGAGCCATTATGAAAAAGCTATTAGCGCTGTCTATTTTAGCCGCATGTTCTGCCCCTACGTTTGCTGATGTAAATTATTCATTAAACATTTCTCAGCCACAGCACCACTTAGGTAATGTTACGGTAGAGTTTCCCAAAACGGCACAAGCGCATTTAGACATTAAATTACCTGCATGGCGCACTGGGCGTTACGAAATATTAAATTTAGCCAATGGGGTGCGTTACTTTGATGCAAAAGACAGTACGGGTAACCCCCTAAAGTGGGAAAAAATTGATCACAGCACCTGGCGTGTACATTTAAATAAGCCAACTAAAGTTAACTTAGCATATCAAGTATACGCAAATGAGCTTGGCAAACGTGCGCGCCATATTGATGACAGCCATGCATTTATTGATGCATCAGGCTTTTTTATGTTTAGTGACTCATTTCGCCAAGAACCCGTTACGATTAATTTAGAGGTGCCTAAACAGTGGCGCTCTGTTTCTGGAATGAAAAATAACAAAGGTAAAAATACATTTAAGGCGGCAGATTATGACGTACTTGTAGATTCACCAATCGAGACAGGTATTAACCAATTACACACCTTTAAAGTTGATGGCCGTGAATACGATTTAGTTATATGGGGCGATGGTAATTATGATGTAGAGCTCATGCTAACGGATCTAAAAAAGTTAGTGGCTACTGGCAATGTTATTTGGGATGGCTACCCGTATGAACGTTATGTATTTATGGTGCATGCAACATCGGGAGCGGGTGGTGCTACTGAGCATTTAAATTCGACTATAATTCAGCGTCCGCGAGACCGATTTGCTAAACGCGAAGATTACTTAGCCTTTATAAGCACTGCGGCGCATGAATTTATTCATACTTGGAACGTTAAAGCATACCGCCCAGCGGGCCTTACACCTTACGATTACACCAATATGAATTACTCTAAATTACTTTGGATAGCAGAGGGCTCAACCAGCTATTTCGAAGATCATTTATTAGTGCGTTCAGGCATTCAAAGCACTGATGAGTTTTTTAACCTACTGAGTAAAACAATTAATCGTCATTTACAAACACCTGGTCGCGAAGTACAAAGCGCCAGCGAAACCAGCTTTGATAAGTGGATAAACCAAGGCGGGGACCACGCGCGTAATTACTCTACTAACATTTATTCAGAAGGCTCATTGTTATCACTTGCTTTAGATATTGATTTACTAGAAAAAAGCCAAGGTAAAATAAGTTATCGCGATGTACACAAGGCACTTTATAAGCAACATAAATTACCTGCAGGTTTTACTTCTTTAGATGTACTCAATATTTTAAAAGACCTAACCGGGCGTGATTACAACACTTGGTGGCAAACTATTGTCGACTCGCCAGCTTCACTAAATTTTGACGAGTTACTCAATAAAGTAGGTTTAACATTTGAGCGTCCAGAAAAAGCGAAAGCCTTAGCTAGTATAGATGCTGTGGCAAAAAATACCGGCCAACTCCTTACGCTTTCGCATGTTAAACGCGGTGGCAGTGCATGGCAGGCAGGCTTAACAACAGATGATAAAATTGTTGCTATTAATAAGCATCACGTTGGTAAGGATTTAACCAGCAGCCTAGAAATGTATAAAGCAGGGGATAAAATTACAATTGATTATATTCGCCGCGATGCACTTGCTAGCACCAGTTTAGTTTTATCAGAAGATTTTGATAAACCTAAAAAGGTGATTGCTAATAAGCAAGCATCGAGTGAACAAAAGGCGTTGTTTAAAGCATGGATAGGTGTTGAGCATCCTAATAACGCTAAAAAAGATTAACATTAATGAGTTAAAAATTAATAACTAAAAGGAGCAACGGCTCCTTTTTATTTTTACACTCTTATATTGCCGCATTACCTAAAAGCATTTATTCGCTCCTTTAAGTGTTAATTTAATTATTTCGTTCTATTATTAACATTAAGTATTGTTTAGTAATTAATCAGAATGAAATCTAAAAATAATATACATACTTTAGCTCATCAATATGTTGTTAATGACCCATTACATCAATTATTTGATGCTGTGAATGCTATTTCTGTACAGGGGTATGATGAACAACGCCGTGTTATTTATTGGAATAAAGGCAGCGAAGTGCTTTATGGTTATACGAATGTTGAAGCAACAGGTAAAAAGCTTGAAGATTTAATTATACCAAGTGATTTACGAGAGGCCGTGGTTGCTGGCCACGGAAATTGGATTAATAATGGCATAGAAATTCCTGCAGCAGAGCTAACTCTTCGTGATAAAAATAATAATGATGTTTCGGTGTTTTCAAGCCATGTAATGTTTATAAATCAATATGGCATTAAACAAATGTATTGTATTGATATTGATTTAACCGATGTTAAACAGGCGCAAGAACAGGCTATGTTCAGAGAGAAAATGTTGGAAACAATATTTGAGGCTATTCCTGATCTATTTTTTGTAATGCAAGAAGATGGCAAAATCCTTGATTATCAAGCCAGTAGCAGTAGTAGCAGTAATCTTTATGCTTTACCTCAGCAATTTATTGGTAGCAGTATGTTTGATTTATTACCAGACGATGTTAGCAGTAAGTTTAGAAAAAATATTTCCCAAGCCTTAAGCCAAAAACAGATGGTGAGCTTTCAATATGAACTAACCATGCCATTGGGAGTTGTGTACTTTGAGGCAAGAATTACCCATGTTTCTCAATATCAGCAAGTTATGGTTATTATTCGAGATATTACCGAGCAGCACAAGGCAGAAGAGCTGATCCGTAAACAAGCTTATTATGATAATTTAACCTCATTACCTAACCGCTTTTTAGCACTTGACCGACTATCGCATATGCTTTTTGAAGCACAAAGAAACAAGGGGCATGTGGCTGTACTTTTTATTGATTTAGATAACTTTAAAAAAGTAAATGACTCGTTTGGCCATGAACTAGGCGATAAGCTACTGGTTAAATCAGCTGCAAGATTACAGCAAGTCATTCGCAAAGAAGACACCATAGGGCGTTTAGGAGGAGATGAATTTATTGTACTATTGCGGGGTATTAATAGTCATTATAACGCAATAGGTATTGCAGAAAAGCTACTGAAAAGTTTTACCTCGCCATTTAAAATTGAAGGGAGAGAACTTGTACTCACTATGAGTATTGGGGTTGCTATGTACCCCGAAAATGGCGATACAGCGTCTGATCTTTTACGCAATGCAGATACGGCAATGTATCAAGCAAAAGCCTTGGGACGTAACAGTTACTCGTTTTTTACTCCACAAATGAATGTAGTAATTCAGCGCCGCCTTGCGATAGAGGAGCAGATGCAAGGTGCGTTACAGCGTAATGAATTTGAACTATATTACCAACCGCAGTTAGATGTTAAAAATAAACATGTTACCGGCGCGGAAGCTTTGCTACGTTGGTATAACCCAGTGCTGGGGAATATACCGCCCGATGAATTTATTCCAATAGCCGAGCATAATGGGTTGATTATCCCCATTGGGAAGTTTGTTATTAAGCAAGCCTTACAGCTTTTAAAAAAATGGCAAAATAAGCAGCTAAATAAAGGGCAACACCATAAATATACTATGGCTGTTAATTTATCCCCAAGTCAATTTAGAGACACAGCGCTAATTAGTTTTATAAAAGACACTCTTAGCGAGCTAGATGTAAAGGCTAAATATTTAGAGTTAGAAATTACCGAAGGGGTGTTAATGAATGCTAAATTGAATATAAACGACACTTTGCAAGAAATAACTAAATTGGGCATAAAGCTATCAATGGATGACTTTGGTACTGGGTATTCATCATTAAGCTATTTAAGGCAGTACCCTTTTAATGTTTTAAAAATAGATCGCATGTTTATTAATGGCATTACATCCAAAAAAGAAGACTGTAATTTAGTCAAAGCAACTATAGCCATGTCGCATAGCTTAGGGTTAACCGTGGTTGCAGAGGGAGTGGAAACGAAAGAGCAGCTTGTTTTACTTGGTGAGTTAAATTGCGACTTTGTACAAGGTTACTATTTTAGTAAGCCATTACCTGAGAAGTTGTTATTGGATTTTTCACCAAGGTTTTTATAAATAATCACATATTATATAAAGTAGTTATAAGTAAATACAAAATATAGCTGCCTCAGTTTGCTATTAACGCTATATATGAAGGTTTATAGGCCACATTGTAACAATTTATTACCACGGTATTGACCTGCATAATACTTCACGAGTAACCTGTTATAGAAACAATAAAAAGGACTCTATAATGCGTTTAACACCTCTTGTCGCTACAATAGCATCAACTTTAGCAATTACACTCTCAAGCACTGCAATTGCAGATGAAGGCATGTGGCAACCACATCAGCTTCCAGAATTAGAATCAATATTAAAAGCCAAAGGGCTTGAAATAGATGCTAAATCTATTTCAAAATTAACCGAATTCCCGATGAATGCGGTAATTAGCCTAGGTGGTTGTACGGCATCATTTGTATCGCCAAAAGGTTTGGTGGTAACAAACCATCACTGTGCTTATGGCTCTATTCAATACAACTCAACAACCGATAATAATATTTTAGAAAATGGCTTTTTAGCTAAAACTCCAGCGCAAGATTTACCCGCAGCTCCTGGCTCTCGTGTTTATGTTACTAAAACCGTAACTAACGTTACCGACAAAGTAATTAAAGACACTCAACAGTTAAGTGCTAAAGCACGCTACGATGCCCTTGAAAAAAATGAAAAAGCACTGGTGGCTCAGTGTGAAGCCGATGAGAGCTATCGTTGTAATGTGTATTCGTTTCATGGTGGCTTAGAGTATTACCTCATTAAGTCGCTAGAAATAAAAGATGTACGCTTAGCATACGCTCCCGCTATGGGCGTAGGTAAATATGGCGGTGATATAGACAACTGGATGTGGCCGCGCCATACCGGCGACTTTGGTTTTTACCGTGCGTATGTAGGAAAAGATGGTAAACCAGCACAGTACAGCGAAGATAACGTACCTTATGAACCCGATTCTTACTTAAGTGTAAGTGCTAAAGGTGTGCAAGAGGGCGACTTTGTAATGGTAACAGGCTATCCAGGGCGTACTAACCGTTACCGTATTGCTGCAGAAGTAGATAACGTATTTAACGACAGCTATCCTAAAGCGCGTGAACATAATTCAAAATACGTAGCACTTATTGAAGAAAACGCAGAGGACGGCAGTAAAGCGCGTATAGCTTACGAAAGCACTATTGCAGGTTACAATAATTACATTAAAAACTATGGCTCAATGATAGAAAGCTTTAAAAAAGGCACCATGTTTGAGCGCAAAAAACAGTTTGAGCAAGAACTAACTCAATGGATTAATAGTGATAAAACACGCAAGCAGCAATATGGCGATGTTTTAAATGAGCTATCGGCATTAGTAGCGCAATCGCAACTGCATAGCGAGCGCGATCGTATGTTAGGTTATGTACACAGATCACAAATGATCAGTACCGCTCGCAGCTTATACCGTTTAGCGTATGAGCAACAAAAGCCAAATGCAGAGCGAGAGTCTGGATACCAAGAGCGTGACTTACCGCGCATTAAAGCTGGGCTTGAGCGTATGACGCGTCGCTTTGATGCCAATGTAGATAAAGCTATTTTACTGCACTTTTTAGAGCTTTATGCTGCACTTCCGAAAGAAGAGCGCTTTAGCGAGGTTGATAAGGCATTTAAACTACAGAATGGTTTTGATAAAGCGAAACAAAGTGCATTGCTTGAGCAAATGTATACTAAATCAACACTTGATAACGAAGTTGTACGCAATTCATTGTTTGAGCAATCGTTTAGCCAGCTAAACCAAAGCCAAGACCCATTTGTGCAATATGCTAAAGCAATATTTAAAGTAATGAAAGCTGAGGAAGATAAATCAAAAGCACTTGCAGGCAAGTTACAAGCTGCTCGCCCGCAGTTAATGAGCGCTATTATTGCCTTTAATAAAGCACAAAATAAGGCCGTATATGCAGATGCAAACAGCACATTACGAGTAACTTACGGCACGGTAGGTGGCTACTCACCTCAAGATGGCTTGGTAGCAACACCCTTTACATCGCTTGAAGGGTTACTAGCTAAAAACACCGATGTTGACCCATTTAATGCACCTAAAAAGTTACAAGAGCAAATTAAAGCCAAGCTTTATGGTGATTACACCGGCGGCATGAACACAGTACCTGTTAACTTTTTATCAAACGTAGATACAACCGGCGGTAACTCAGGCTCGCCAACACTCAATGGTAAAGCCGAGCTGGTGGGTTTATTGTTTGATGGCGTATATGAAAGCATCATTGGCGATTGGGATTATAACCCAGAACTAAACCGCTCAATTCACGTAGATTCTCGTTACATGCTATGGGTAATGGACAAGGTAGATAATGCCCAAAATTTATTAGATGAAATGAAAATAGTAAAATAAGTTAAGCGTAAAAATAAAGCCGAACCTTTATTTTAGCTGAACTTTATAGCAAATAATAAAATGCCACTTGTTATTAACAGGTGGCATTTTTATATTAAAGAATGAGAAAGGAGATTAAATTATGAGCTATAATTTAAGCACAACACTTTTTATACTTTTTACCACTACCGCATAAACAAGGAGAGTTACGCTCAGGGACTTTATCGAATACTTGCGGTGTAGACTTAACCAGCGCGAATTCAAGCTCTCTTATATCTTCATCACTTTGAGTATTAAGCTCTACTGTAGCAAATAACCTATGTTCTTGTACTATTGCTTCTACTTCTAACTTGCGTTGTGGTGAATTAACCACTAACGATAATGGATGAAGCTCGCTGCCCACTTTTTCATTGCGCTTAGGACTAAAACCGTTACTGTTATTTTTACCCATTATATCGGGCTTACCCATAAAGAAAAATTTAGACATTATACTTATATAACCGTTCTACATTATTTAGACGGCGTATCCTAACAGCTTAGGCATAATATAACTAAGATGTACGCACTATTAGCCAATTTAAATAGTGAAGTTAAAAGTAGCGTTAATAAGTATAACGTCCTATCAAACTATCAATATTAAACTAAGCACTTAAATTAAAAGTGAGCATACCCATGGAAAGTTTAAAAATTGGATTATTAATATCGGCAAGTATTATTATACTTATTGGTTATTTACGCATTATTACAGATGAAAAAGGTAATATAAATTTAAATAATTATAGACTAACAGGGGGAGTATTATTGGTGTGCAAAGGGATATATAAAGGCACGTGCGACCTGATTGCAGGTGAGACATCAAAAAATATGAATCTGCATGTATTATTTATTTAGGCGTAATACTCTTTATTATTGGTTTTAGTTTACAGCTAAACTAGTTATAGCTTTAAAAGTTAACAGTGGTTGTTTTTAAAGGTTAAAAATTTCAATTGTCATTAGTATATTTCAAGTGCACTTAGTAGCATATAAGTGCTAATTTAACGCTAAGTAAATTAATAACAGGGAATATACTAATGAAACTAGAATCTTTAGCGCTGCATCATGGCTACGAATCAGAATCAACCACAAAGTCTGCAGCAGTGCCAATTTATAATACTTCATCTTATACGTTTGATAACACCCAGCATGGTGCTGATTTATTTGATTTAAAAGTACCTGGTAATATTTACACCCGTATTATGAACCCGACTAACGCAGTATTAGAGCAGCGTATCGCGGCTATGGAAGGGGGCGTAGGCGCACTGGCTGTAGCCTCTGGCATGGCAGCAATTACTTACGCAATTCAATGTTTATGTGAAGTTGGCAACAACATTGTTAGTACTAGCCAAGTATATGGCGGCACTTACAACTTATTTGCACATTCATTACCACGCCAAGGAATTGAAGCACGGATGATCAAAGCAGATGACTTTGAGGCCTTTGAAAACGCAATAGATGATAATACTCGAGCAGTATTTTGTGAATCAATTGGCAACCCTGCAGGTAATATTGTTGATATTGCCCGATTAGCCAAAATAGCACACAGTAAAGGTGTGCCCCTTATTGTTGATAACACAGTTGCAACGCCGTACTTATGCCGCCCATTCGAGTTGGGTGCAGATATAGTGGTGCATTCTTTAACTAAATATATAAATGGGCACGGTACAGCCATAGGTGGAATGATTGTGGACTCAGGTAAGTTTGATTGGAAAGCTAATGCAACACGCTTTGCCATGATGAACGAGCCAGATCCGTCTTATCATAATGTTGTTTATACCGAAGCCTTTGCAGAAGCCGCGTTTATTGGTCGCTGTAGAGTGGTTCCGCTTAGAAATACCGGTGCGGCACTTGCACCAAAAAATGCATCAGACATTCTAATTGGCCTTGAAACCTTAGGTTTGCGAATGGAACGTCACTGCGAAAATGCACAAAAGGTGGCTGAGTATTTACAAAAGCACCCTAAAGTTTCATGGGTTAACTATGCAGGCTTAGCGTCAAGTCCATACAACGCAATGTGTAAAAAAACAACTAATGGTAAAGCATCGGGTATATTAAGTTTTGGTATTGTAGGTGGCTTGGAAGCAGGCACTCGTTTTATCGACGCACTCAATATGATACTGCGTTTGGTAAACATCGGTGATGCTAAGTCGCTAGCGTGTCATCCTGCATCAACCACGCATCGTCAGCTTAATGATGAAGAACTCGCTAATGCAGGTGTGAGCCGTGATTTAGTGCGTTTATCGATTGGTATTGAAAATATCGACGATATTATTGCAGATGTAAGTCAAGCGCTCGGTAAAGCGTAAGCTATTTATAAGTAATAACATCGTTTAAAATGCCTCTATACACTGAGGCATTTGTATTTATTGACTCATTGAAAAGCATATAATTAAGTATCTAACTTGATAAGTAAACGGTCTAAGCAAGCCAGGATAGTATAAATAATTATCAATAAGGTTATATTTATCTAGCAAAATAGCTTAAAAGTGGCTAACCGCAATTATAATTGTTATGTTACGTGTAACATAATAAATTAATTACCTGTGATGAAAAAAAATAAACGCTCTTCACTTCAAAATATAGCGGATGCAGTTGGGGTCACTAAAATGACGGTAAGTCGTTATTTACGTAACCCAGAGAAAGTATCAGCAACAACTCAAATCAAAATTAAAGCAGCCATAGATTCACTTGGTTATATTGCTAATAAAGCCCCAGATTTATTATCTAATGCCAAAAGCTACTCTATAGGTGTGCTTGTCCCATCGTTAACTAATCAAGTGTTTTCGCAAGTTATTCGCGGAATTGAAGATATTACTGAGCCTGCTGGGTATCAAACAATGCTCGCGCATTATGGCTATAGCCCCGAAATTGAAGAAAAGAGAGTTGAATATTTATTATCATATCATGTAGATGGGCTAATTTTATCGGAAACAACGCATACCGACAGAACCCGAAAAATGATTGCTATGGCGGGTATTCCTGTGGTTGAAATAATGGATATTCATCACACTCCAATACACCAAGCGGTTGGTTTTGATAACGCTAAAGCTGCTTTTGAGATGACCAATGCGCTTTTAAATAAAGGCTACCGGAATATTGTTTACCTTGGTGCAAGGTTAGATATGCGCACACAATTGAAGTTTCAAGGCTATAGCGACGCAATGTTACTAAGGGGGCTTACTCCTAAAAGTGTGATGACAAATGAAGCTTCGTCGTTTAGTTTGGGCGCTAAATTATTGCAAAAAACACGTACTGAACACCCAGATACTGACTGTATATTTTGTACTAATGATGATTTGGCTATTGGTGCTATTTTTGAGTGTCAAAGAAATAATATTTCTGTTCCTCAACACATGGGGGTTGTAGGCTTTCATGGCCATGATATTGGTCAATCTATGGTGCCTCAGCTAGCCAGTGTGATCACGCCGCGTTATCAGATTGGTAACCTTGCGGGGGCTAAATTACTCAGTCGTATTAGTTCAACAGCAGATATTGAAATACCCGATGAGCAAATATGTGATACCGGTTATGTGATTCATTTAGGTGAAAGTGTTTGATTAACTATGTCACTCATAAAGCAAGAAAATATTAAACCTAGAATATTGAGTTGTAAGTGAAATATGGTGCTTGCCTCCATCAAACAGTAAAAGCTATAACACTCGAAGTAAACACCGATGCTGCTATTTAAGCACAGCATCGGACATATTCAGGGTTTTGAATAAAAATAATTTATAAAAAGAGGGAAATAATCATAGCTACAATAGCACCCGTTGTACCAATAATGGTCTCCATCACCGTCCATGTTTTCAGCGTTTGCATTTCAGTTAGGCCAAGGTAGCGATTAGCTAACCAAAAGCCAGAGTCATTTACATGCGATAAAACGATTGAGCCTCCACCAATGGCGATAGTAACCGCTGCAAGTTGAGCGCCATCTAGTCCAAGCGGCTCTAACATAGGTATAATTAAACCGCATGCTGTAAGCATAGCAACAGTTGCAGAGCCTTGAATTACGCGTACTGCGGCTGCTAATATAAAAGCTAACATAACAATCGGTAAGCCAGATCCCGCAAGCATATTACCAAGCGCTGCACCTACACCCGAATCAACCAATACTTGTTTAAATACTCCCCCAGCGCCTGTTACCAAAATGATAACGCCAGCAGGTTGTAAGGCACTACTGCAAATTTCCATTATACGATCTTGAGGCACACCACGTTTTACACCCAGTAAATAAAATGCCATTAAGCAAGCTGCAAGAATTGCAGTAAATGGGTGACCGATAAACTCCAGCCAATGATGTAAGTTAGATTGTTGTTCAACAAAACGAGAGCCAATCGTATTTAAAGCAATCATTAATAATGGCAGTGCAATTAAACCTAGAGCTAAGCCAAAACTAGGCTCGCCCTCACCGTCTCTAGTATTATCATTATTTTGGGCGTGTTCAGGTAGTTCAACATGAATTGACTTAGCAATTAGCGATCCCCAAAGAGGGCCGCCAATGATCATAGCTGGAATAGCAGCAAGCAAGCCAAATAAAATCATATAACCGTAATCGGCACCAAGTTGAGATGCTACCAAAATAGGGCCTGGCGCAGGGATGAGAAATGCCTGACAAGCAGCGATACCAGCAAGCAGTGCAATACCTATTTTAATAACACTACCACCGCCTTTACGTACCACAGCAAATGCAATACCAATTAAAAGTACCACAGCAACATCAAAAAATAGTGGTAAAGCACATATAAAACCAGTAAAGGTGAGCGCCCAGTTAGCGTTTTTCTCGCCAAAACGATGTAATAACGTATGAGCAATACGGTCAAGCGCTCCAGTTTCTTCCATTACTTTGCCAAACATGGCACCTAATGCAACCACAACAGCAACAAAGCCTAAAGTGCCGCCCATTCCTTTTTGGATAGTTCCAGCGATCATTTGTGGGCTCATTTCAGAGAATAGCCCGGCTATCATCGAAACTAAAATTAAAGCGACAACCGCGTGTAGCCTTACTTTCATGACTAAAAAAAGTAACAGTAGAATAGAGCCTACCGCGGTTAGTATTAAAGATAAATCTGACATATGTTCCCTACTTAAATCCAACTCAAATTATGACGGTTAACTTGTGTTTAATTTCATATTATATTAAGTTACGCGTAACATGTTGCCAGTAACTTAATATAAAAATTCATTCAAAGCTAATGAATTTTTAAAAAAGTAGAGTGAGATTAGCTAAATGAGCCACATAAATATGGGTCGAATATTTATTATTATGGGTGTATCAAGCACCGGAAAGTCGAGTATTGGTTATGCGCTTGCGAAAAAAATGGACGCTAAATTTATTGATGGCGATGATTTACATCCCAAAGCAAATATTTTAAAAATGTCATCAGGACATCCGCTTAATGATGATGATAGGGTGCCGTGGTTAGAAAGAATTCGTGACGCTGCGTTTAGTATTGAGCAAAAAAATGAAGTGGCCGTTATTGTTTGTTCAGCCTTAAAGAAAAAATACCGAGAGCAAATATGCGAAGGAAATGTGAATATTACTTTTTTACATTTACAGGGAAATTTTGAATTAGTTAAGCAGCGAATGCAAGATAGAAGAGGGCACTTTATGCCTACTGAGCTATTAAAAAGTCAATTCGAGACATTGGAAATCCCCCAAGCAGATGAGTTAAATGTAATTAGTATCGACATTAATAAATCATTTAAGCAGGTTGTAAGCGCTTGTTTTCAAGCTACGCAAACCGATATAAATTTAGCTAGCGGGTAACCTATAAGGTATAAATACAAAAATAATGAGTAATAAAGTAGATACCATTTATTTCAAACGTTCAATAACAGGCTAAATTTAACAACAGTTAGTTTTAGTCTATTATTGAAGTTAAAGTTTTATAACCCAGATGTTTAGCTTACCTATTAAAACCCCAGCTATTCATTGCTTAATCGGCTCGTGGGGTTGCTAAAATCACCTTTTTTTCATCTTCAGATAAAATAATCCACTCAAAAATTTCAGCATTGGTACGACCGCAGCCGGTACATAGCCCACTGCGTCGTTGGCAAACTCCAATACAATCGGTTTTAAATTTAGACTTGCTAGTTTTTGTTTGAAAACCCATAAAACCCTATAAAAAAATTATTGTTTAGTAGCCACTGATTTGCCAATTTCTAATGAGGTAGACCACGATTTTAAACTAGATAACGTTTTACCTGTGTAGATTGAAATAACAGGGGTGTTTTCATCAAGTACGAAAGTAGTACGAATCGAGTTTTTTGACTCTTTTTGGCTTTCATGCCAATTACTTTCAAGCAAGCATTGGCGAGTAAAAGCGACAGCTTTTTGATGATCTGTTACAGCAGCCATTTGCTCTTTGTAACTATTTTGACAGCGGTAAATAACATTGTCATGATCAAACGCAGTAATTTGGCATTGCTTACCCACTAAATGATAGTTAGTGCTCCAGCTATCCATAAATTTTGTGGTTACTTTGGTTGTTTTTAGCGATTCAAAACGGGTATCGTATGCACCTAGTAAGGTTTGAATTTTATTACATGGTGTAAGTTGATCTATGGCGGCTGTTTGCTCAGTAACAACGCTAGAACAACCTGAAATTACCAAGCCAGTAAATACGACAGAGGCTAACTTCTTCATTCAATATATCCTTTTAATTAATGAATTTAGTGCGCTATGTGCTAAAGCACACTAAATAATTTAAGTGTGCTTTTTATAGGAAGTTGTTGGTATTAAAGCTACAACTTACTTATGGCGACCTATTAAGCATTTTACTACGTCTTCAAGGGCTAAGCCTTGGCGTTGTAATAACACTGTAAGGTGATAAATTAAATCAGCCGACTCGTTTGTTAGCTCATCGTTATCGTGTTTCATTGCTGCAAGGGCAACTTCTACGCCTTCCTCGCCTACTTTTTGACAACTACGGCTTAAATCTTCTGCGAACAAAGACGCTGTATAACTTTTAGCTGGGTCGTCGTTTTTACGCGCTACAATAACATCTTCAAGTTGCGCTAAAAAGCTTAGGCTTGGTTTTGCATCATCGCCAAAACAGCTTTGTGTGCCTAAGTGGCACGTTGGGCCTTCTGGGTTGGCAAGTACTAAAATAGAATCGTTATCACAATCGGTATGCACTGACACAACATTTAAATAGTTTTGAGATGACTCGCCTTTGGTCCATAAACGCTCTTTTGAGCGCGAGTAAAAGGTTACTTTTTCAGTTTTTAATGTCACGTTAAGTGCTTCGCTGTTCATGAAGCCTTGCATTAAAATAATACCAGAGCGTGCATCTTGAATAATAGCAGGGATCATTTCACTTTTAGTGAAATCAACTTGAGTTTGGTTGTCGAGTGTTAATATCATAATCTTGCGGCCACTTGGTTATTAGTTAAAAATTGTTTTAGTTCACCAATGTTAATCACATTTTTATGAAAAACACTGGCTGCAAGTGCGCCATCAACTTCACTTTGTTTAAACACATCTACAAAATCTTGCATAGATCCAGCACCGCCTGAGGCGATAAGAGGAATATTACACAGTTCGCGTATTTTACTTAATTGCTCAATATCATAACCGTTACGTACGCCGTCTTGGTTCATACAGTTTAATACTATTTCGCCAGCACCAAGATCTTGTACACGTTTAACCCATTCTTGCGTTTTATAGCGGGTACGGCTTGACGCATTAGGATCGCCAGTAAGTTGGTACACTAAGTATTCACCGGTCACTTCATCGTAAAAGCTATCTATACCGACCACTACGCATTGCTTACCAAATTCATCGTGCAGCTCTTTTATTAGCTCAGGGCGGGCAATAGCAGGGCTGTTAATGCTGATTTTGTCTGCGCCGCGTTCAAGTACGCGAGCTGCATCGGCAACCGACTTAATACCACCTGCCACGCAAAAAGGAATATCAATATGGCGGGCAATACTCTCTACCCAATTTACATCGAGTAAGCGTTTTTCAACACTGGCACTAATTTCGTAAAAAACCAGTTCGTCTGCACCGGCTTCGCTGTAAGCTTTTGCCATAGTTAAAATATCACCAACTACTTCATGGCCTTTAAACTTTACGCCTTTGACTACTTGGCCGTCTTTAACGTCGAGACATGGAATTATACGTTTTGATAACATGGGAAAGTCTCGCAGGTAGTGTGTTTATTTTTAAAAATCATAGCAACTATTCTTTTCGTTAATATTTTGCATGAATAACAACAACATCAAAAACATTATTGTCGGCAAAAGTGATCTTAATAATTACCTACAGTATATATATATCTAAGCGTTATTTATAGGCGAAATATCTTATAGTTAATTACTTTTAAAGCTATTCAGAGGATTGTATAAATAACAAAAAGTGCGTGTTTACGGATGCTAATTACGTGCTGTATTAATGCGTTAACCTATAATGAACGGCTCTAAGCAGCCGCTAACTTAGCGCTTTTTAGGATATACATAGTGAAGCTGTAGGAATATTTGAGTTTTTCAGTTCAGTTCATTTAAGTTATGTATTGTTAAAATTAAATGCTCAACTTAAATTGACTTGTGGTTGGCTGTTATTAGCATGATCATGCTTTTTACTTTTATGTTCATACATTCTTTTATCCGCTTTGTTAAGTAACTCATCTAAGTTTGCTGCTTCGTCGGGATATAACGCATAGCCAATGCTCACTGTAATTAAGAGTTCGTTATCTTGCAACACAATAGGTAACTCAATAGCGTTTAAGTATCTGGTTATTTGTTTTTCTATTTGGTTGACGTTTTCAATATCGGTGCTTATAACAACGAACTCATCCCCGCCAATACGCGCGATACAGTCTGTTTTACGGGTAATATCCTTTAAACGATCGGCTATTACGGTTAATACAAAATCGCCAACTATATGGCCGTGAGTATCGTTTATTGGCTTAAGTTTATCTAAGTCAAAATATAAACAAGCTACTTTACTGTTCTCTTGTTTAGCTTTTCTAAACTCACATTCAGCAAACTTTGTTAGGCTGTTACGGTTTGCAAGCCCTGTTAAATAATCGGTTTGAGCTAGTTTTAGTACTTCGTTTTCAGCGATAATACGCTTTGAAATATCAGAATTAATACCGACTATGCTATCACCATATACTCGGCCATCGGCGTTTATATAACGTATTGTTCCACAGGGCAGTATAATTTTAAATTCAGCATGAAACTTTTCATTGTTTGCTATTGCCTTGGTCAGGCTATTTGTAACACTATCATAATCATCAGGATGAATTGTTTGTGACCACTGAGCATAGTTACTAGAAAAAGTACTCTTTTTAATGCCATAAAGTGTGTGCATCCAATCATCCCAAATAAGCACATCGGTTTTAAAGTTCCATTCCCATATGCCAATATTAGCCGCATCTGCGGCTAATGCCATTCGATGATGCAAATTATCTAGCTCAATTCTAGCTTCTCTGAGCTCAGTAATATCTTCAGCAATACCAAGTAAAAACTTAGCCTTACCTATACTATCTTTTATAATCACCTTGTGAGTACGTAAATAACGAGTTGTTCCATTTATGGTTACGGGTTCTTCGTTAATTGTTAGCGAATTGTTGGAGTTCAATACTTTGCGATCAGCTTTTACAAAAAACTTTGCTTGCTCTGCTGGGAATATATCAAAGTCATTTAGTCCAATAAGCTGTTCTTGTGATTTACCAAGTAATTTTTCAGCGGCTTTATTTACATGACTATAATTTAGGCTCTTAGTTTCTTTAATAAATAAAATGTTAGGTAGGGTATCAAATATAGTTTGTGTAAAGGCTTCTTGGTTTTGAATATCGGTTAAATCTTTAATAGTAGCGACTAAAGGGGCGTTAGATAACTCGCTTATAGGGTTGATTGCGATTGTTATGGGAAAAACTTGCCCACACTTATTGCACCCCTGTAATAATTGGCTTTTGCCAAAACTGGGTTGATCTTCATTAAATGAATGATAAAACTTTGCATGCTTTTTTGGCAGCAATATAGCAATGTTTTTGCCAATTAACGCCTGTTGATCAAAACCAAATACTTTAGCGGTTGGAGGGTTAGCAAATTCGATAATGCCTTGGCGATCAAAACATATCACTACGTCTTGTACTGTATTTAGTACTGCTTTTAATTTTGCCGATAACAAGCTTCTGGCACGTAATTCCATACTGCCTACTAAAAATAAGCTCAATACTAGCACTACAAATATAATCACTTGGGCAAGTTGTGCACTGTTGTCATTTGCAAGGTAGGTTGTATGGCTAGATTCAAATACATACATAGAGAGCATACCAATATAATGCATACCCGAAATAGCACTGCCCATTACCAGCGCTGCTAAGAAGTTAACCCGCTTTTGTTTATTTTGCGTTGTTTGGCGTAATTCATTTATTTTTAAAGCTAAGCCCGAAAGTGCTACGGCAATAAATACAGAGAACGTAAACAGAATGGGCTCATAAGCCATATGCGCTGGCATTATCATGGCTATCATACCTACGTAATGCATACTGCAAATACCTAAGCCCATAAGTATACTTCTTAACCATAAGTGTTTAAAACGCTCTAAATTAGGGGATATAACAAAATAACTAGCAAATATACTGGGTAAAATTGAAACTAGTGTTATAGGTATATTGTATCTTACAGGAATAGGGAGTTGGTAGGCTAACATGCCAACAAAATGCATTGCCCAAATACCTGCACCTAAAAAGCATGATGACAGTAGGGTCCAAAAAAGCTTTTCGTTTTTAAGTTGCGCGCCTTTAATACGAGCAGAAAGTAAAAATGAAATATAAGATGCAAATACCGCTGTAAATACAGATGCTAAAACAAGTATGGTGTCATATTTGGCTGTGATCACCGCTGCTTTGAGCATTTCTGGCGTTACAAAATGTAGCGTTAAATGATTAGTCAATGCGGTCCCTCACCTTAATTATAAGCTCTAAGGGCCTATTTATGAATAACTTAAGTATAGTATACAAATATAGTGTTGACCATTAAATGCTTAACTGAAAAATATTACTTTGGGTTATTTTAGTACCGTTAGTATGAGGGTTTTTAGAGGTTTTATAACGGGGAAATAGGGTTAAGCAAGTTGGTTATGTTAAGTAAGTTGCGATATAAAATGAGTTTGTTGGATTAACTATGGAGTTAGCTTTAACGTATTGATAATAAAGTATGAAGTAACATTGTTTTAATACTTCAGAGGTAAGCACTTTTTAAGTGCATCAGTACTTACAGCGCGTGGGCCATGGCGCTAATAGCGGGGCTGTTGTTAACGCTCGCCATAGAAGAGATATTAATTATGCTGCCATAATCGCTATTTTTCATGTGAGGAGCCACTAATTGACAAAGTCGGCACATGGTAAACACATTCATATCAAATACGCGTTTAAATTGGCTACTTTAATGTCGCAAGGGTTTTATTTACCTGTACCATCGCCGCCAACAGTGTTAACAAGTACGCCGATGGGCACTTTATTAAAGTTATGAAGCTAGTTATTTATCAACAGCATAGAGCGATATTTTATGTTGTGGGTTGGGTATAAAAAAGCATGCGGCCAGATAATATTTTACATTAGCTGGCCGTATATTTTATTTACTTTGCAATATTTAGTTTATTACCTTAGGCATTAACTGGCGTACGTTCATCCTTTTTAACGCCCATAAAAATAGCGTAAAGCACAGGTATAACAATTAAGGTTAGTAATGTGGCAAAGAGTAGGCCAAATACTAATACAACCGCCATTGATTGGAAAAATGCATCAAAATAAAGCGGTATTACCCCAAGTACTGTTGTTAGTGTTCCCATCATTACTGGTCTTACTCGGCTATTAGCCGAATCGACAATGGCATCATAACGTGGTTTACCTTGCTTAATTTCCATATCCATTTGATCAACCAATACAATGGCATTTTTAATGAGTAGACCAGATAAAGAGAGCAATCCTAATATCCCCATAAACTCAAGTGGGGTTTGAGTTGTTACTAAGCCAAATACCACGCCTATAAGAGCCAGCGGTACCACAAGCCAAATAATAATAGGTTGTTTTAAAGCATTGAATAACACCACTACAATTAGCACCATAGCTAAAAGGCCAAGTGGTAGTGTTGATGCAAGCATTTCATTTGACTCTTTTGATTGCCCATACTCACCATCCCATTCTAATGTGTAACCGGCAGGTAAGTCAATCGCTTCTATTTGTGGCCTTACTCGATTAAATAATTCAGATGCAAGCTGCCCAGGAAGTGGATCGGCTTGAGCCTTAATTGTCCACATTCTATCTTCGCGCTTTAAAATACCATCACGCCATACGGTTTTAAATCCATTAGTAACTTGCTCTAATGGGATTGTTTTACCTGTGATTTGGCTAGGAATTTGAATGTTGCCTATATCATTAACATTCGAGCGCTCTTTTAGGGGAGCTCTAACTATAATAGGAATTAACTCTTCACCTTCTCTATATTGGCCAACCGTTTTACCAGAAAAGTTTTGTTGTAACGCTTCAGCAATTGCTTTGCGTGTTACACCTGCACGCTGGGCATTAATTGGCGAGTATTGCGGTTCAATAACCCTAACTTGCTGGCGCCAAGTATCTTTAATTGAGAGTGCACCGCCGTCATCAATCATGATTGCTTTCGCTTTATCGGCTAATTCACGAATTACTGCGGGTTCTGGCCCTTTAAATGTAGCCTCAATTTTAGAACCACCTCCGGGTCCCATTACAAAACGCCATACTTTGCCCTGCGCTTCTGGGAAGGTGTCATCTATATACGCTTGTACTTTAGGGATCATAGTATCAAGCACTTTATAGTCATCTACTTTAGCTAATATTTGGCCATAAGAACTGTTTGGTGATTCTGCTCCATAAATAAGCATAAATCGTAAACCGCCACCACCAATTAAGGTTTGTACGCCCTCAATACTCTCTTGCTGTTGAATAAAGGATTCAAGCTTGATCATATCTTTTTTGGTTTTTTCGATATCAGTTCCTTGCGGTAACCAAAAATCTACTACCATTTGTGGTGTTGTAGAGGCTGGGAAAAAACCAGATTTTACAAACTGAAATCCCCACATTGATGCACTAAAAGTAAATATCACTACAGCAACTGTTAACCAGCGATGATTAAGCGAGCTAACAACAATGGATTGATAAGCCGCCATAATCATATTAGGCTTAGCTGTTGTAGAGGTGTCTTTATCTTGTTCTTTAAACAAGCAAAAACAAAATAGTGGCGTTAGGGTAATTGCAAATAACCAACTGTAAAGTAAAGAAATTAAAATAACCCAAAATAAATGCCCAGTAAATTCGGCAGTATCACCCGGTGCTAAACCTATAGGTGCAAAGGCCACAATACCTACCAAAGTGCCGCCTAATAAAGGCCACCTTGTTTGCTTTACAACTTCAGATGCTATTTCTAGCTTTTTGCGCCCTTGTTTAGTACCCACCAGTATTCCCTCGGTGACAACAATGGCATTATCAACCATCATCCCTAAAGCAATAATTAATGCCCCAAGTGAAATTCGGTGCATGGGTATGCCGCTAAAGTCCATGGTTGCTAGCGTGGCAAAAATAGTCAGTAGTAATACTGCGCCAATAACAAGCCCAGAGCGCAGCCCCATAAATACAAGTAAAGTAACAACAACAATAATTAATGCCACAATTACATTTACTACAAAGTTATCTACCGATGCCTGAACAACCTTACCTTGATGATAATATTCATGCACTGTTATACCAATGGGTCTCACGTTTTCAGCTTGTTTAACGCGCTCATCTACGCGCTCAAACACTTTAACAACGTTAGTACCAAGCACACTGGCAACCCCTAAAGAAATTGCCGGTTGCCCGTTGTAACGTACAAGTTTAGTTGCTGGGCTTTGAAAACCACGATATACATTAGCAATATCTTTTAAATATATAGCTTTACCGTCATTGGTGGCGCTCACTAATAGATTTTGTATTGTTTCAATAGAATTAATAGAGCCGGTTGGATCTATAAAAATACGTTGATCACCAATTTGCGTATTACCGGCACTTATTACTGTATTTTGCTTATCTAAAATTGAATAAATATTACTGATTGAGCTACCTAAAGTAGCCAAATCTTCACGGGCTATTTCAACAAAAATACCTTCTTGTTGAACACCGGTCATGGCTACTTTAGCAACGCCTTTAACTTGTAAAATATCACTTTGCAGGTTTTTAGCGTAAGCATGCAGCTCATCAGGAGAGTAACCCTCAGCTGTAATTAAATAGCTCAAACCATATACATCGCCAAAATCGTCAAATATTTGTGGTGTACCTGTACCTGGTGGAAGGGAAGGGCGAGCATCATTAATTTTATTTCTTAGTTTGGTCCATATTATCTGTAGCTCAGACTTTGTCGGCGAAAACTCCGATTTAATCTCAACTTTGATCTCAGACATACCCGATGAAGAGGTAGACGATATGGTATCAATTTCCTGCAATTCTTGAATAGCACGCTCTAAAGGCTCAGTTACTTCTCGGGCTACCTCTAAAGGGCTCGCACCAGAGTAAGGAACAAACACTTGTGCGGTACGAATTATAAACTCAGGGTCTTCAAATCGTGCCATGTTTTTATATGAAGAGAAGCCAAAGCCTAACGTCAGTATAAAAATTATGGTACTAATGAGTTTGTTATTAATAGTCCACTTTGCTAAATCCATTACTCAAGCTCCTATGACTTAGTCCAAGCGCGTACTTTCATACCATCGGTTACATAATTTGCACCGGCACCAACAATTACATCGCCGGCTTTTATACCACTGGTAACAACTAGTTCTTCACCAATACCGTTTACTAAGGTGACAACCGTTTTACTCACGATCATAGATTCACTTACTGTCCATACATAATGCTGGCCATTTTCTTCAAAAATAGCAAATGTAGGCAGAGTAATTTCATTTGTAGTCGACTTATTATCAAATTCGATACGTAAACTGGCATTCATGCCGGGTAAAATATTTAGGTTTTGCGGTACAGCAAATGAAAACCTAACTTCATAAGTTTGGCTAGACGTATCAGCTTCTAAATTAGCGCGACGAAATGTAGCAGGAATAGGAGTATTAGCAGCTGATTCTAAAAGTACAAAGGCACGGCTGTCTGTACGCGAGTCAACGGTGGCAACAATAGAAGATGGAATATTAACAACCACTTCCATTTCGCCTTTACCAAATAAAGTAACTATATGCTGGCCTGCATTTACATTCTCAAGCGCCTCTACTGGTACAGCGGCTACAATTGCATCATAAGGGGCAACTAAAGTACTGTCTGTCAGTGCTTTTTTTGCTGAGTCATAGCGAGATTGAGCAACTTCTTTTTTCGATTTTAGCTGCTCTATATCTCTAGCCGAAATTACGCCATCTTTAGAGAGCTTAATTCCGCGATTAAAGTCATTATTAGCTGTTTCATACTGTATTTTTGTAGAGTTTACTTCGTTAATAAAGTTACGCTTTTCTAACGATGCCAGTTCGTCACCTTTTAATACGGATTGCGCTGCAATAACATTGAGTTTGTCTATTTTACCGCCAACTTGAAATGCCAACTTTGCGCTTTTTATCGCATCGACAGTAGCAGGATAAGTAAGAATGTTTGATTGCGCAGTATCTTTAATGGTAATTAATTTAACAGGCTTTGGGGCCTTTTCAATTTTTGTATCTACCTCAGGCTCAGAGCAGCCCGACAGTAGTACTGCTAATGCAATGCTTAGCGTATATCGATTTTTTACTACGTGTTTTATATTCATATTTTATGCCTTTTATAAAAATCAGGTACGCTTAAACTATATAAACCGGTAAACCTACAACAAACTGTGTAACTATTAATAAGCTTGATAACCTTATTACTTATAAGGAGTATCACCATTGCTTTTATTAACTTTCCCAACGACTTATGAATAATTATACCAAATCGATTGAGTGTAATTCTGTATTGTTATGTTGTTATTAGAACTAAACGCTATAAAGCCAAATACTGCAATTATAATTGTTATTATAATGTTAATTTAATATTTGTTATACAAAGAGTATACTTTAGCGCATATTATTAAGAATATCATTGTAAATTCAATGCGTTAATATATCTGTGCGTTAATGTTTTTGTTTGTGCGATTGTGTAACTCAGTGATACAGGTAAGTATATTATGTTGCAAAATTGCGAGTTTGAAAGAGCTTACTATATTGCTAGGGCTACTTTAAGTACTGTATGAGGCTAGGTTAAGGGCTTTACCTGAGGTGTTGCTTAATAATTAAGTTAATGAATAAAAGCACAGTATAGGTACTGTGCTTTTTTGTATATATATTAGATTCTTAGCGTGTTACTGCTAGTGCTTCTTCCACACTAAAGGCGCCATCGAGCAGTGATTTACCTAAAATAATACCGCCAATACCCAACTCTTTGAGCTTTTTAATGTCATCAAGAGAACTTACGCCACCAGATGCTTGTACTTTAATAGTTGAGTTATGCTTAATTAAATCCTCGTACAGCGCGAACGATGGGCCGGTCATGGTGCCATCCTTACTGATGTCCGTACATAAAAAATCGATAACACCTAAGTTAGCATAAAAATCTACTAGCTCAAGTAAACCAAACTCAGATTCAGTTAGCCAACCATGGGTTGCCGGAGCCCAGCCAGTGGCTGTTTTATTTACATCAAGGGCAATAACAAAGTGCTCTGCGCCAAACTGCTCGATCCAGGCTTTAACTTGTTCGCGTTTTTCAACCGCCATTGAGCCAATAACCACTTGGTTTGCGCCGGCTTTTAGCCAATCACTTACATCTTGCTCACAGCGAATGCCACCGCCAACTTGATACGGCACATTAAGTGCTTTTGTAGCCGCTTGAATGTGTTGCCACTGTTTTTTACTTGGATCGCGGGCACCTTCTAAATCAACTAAGTGAAGTTTACCTGCGCCGCTGTCGGCGTATTCTTTTAAACGCGCGCCTAACTCGAATGGGTAAAACTGTACAGTCTCGTATTTGCCTTGGTATAAGCGCACAATTTGATTTTGTAATACGTCTAATGCTGGAATAATCACAGTGTGTCTCTTTATTAATAGATGAGGGGCAGCCTACAACTGCCAATCAACAAAATTTTGTAATAAACGCGCGCCTATTTTAGCGCTGCGCTCTGGGTGAAACTGCATGCCGGCATAGTTATCTTTGGCCACTATGGCCGAAAAACGTTGTCCGTACTCGCTACTTACTAATGTGGCGTTGTTTACCGTGTGCGCAAAGCTGTGTACAAAGTACACTTGCTCGTCTGGTGTTAGTCCTTTTGTTAAGGCATGCTCTTTATTTATGGTTAAATTGTTCCAGCCCATATGCGGTGACGTAAGTTGACCTACATCAAGCGCTGTTACATGCCCAGGTATTTTACCTAAGCACTGCACGTTACCTTCTTCGGTGCTTTCGCACAGTAACTGCATACCTAAGCAAATACCCATTAGCGGGCGCTGGTATTCGTTTATAGCGTGTTGCCAACCGTTATCTACTAAGCGTTTCATGGCAACCGAAGCATGGCCAACACCGGGTAATATAGCGCGCTCAAAACCCGCTAACTGCTCTGGAGAGGTAATTACAGTTGGCGTTTGTCCTAAACGTTCAAAGGCAAAACGCACTGAGTTTATATTAGCGCACCCGGTATTTATTATCGCAATCATAAACACCCTTTAGAGCTAGCAGTTTGCTGGCTAATATCTTGCGCTATTGCCATGCGCAGTGCGCGAGAAAAAGCTTTAAATAAACCCTCTACTTGATGATGGCAGTTACCGTCGCTTACCGATAAAATTAGGCTAATTGCGGCGTTATCGCTTAAGCTTTTGAAAAAATGCTCAACCATTTGTACATCTAAATCGCCTGCTTTTTCGCGGCTAAAATTAGCGTTAAGTACAAACGAAGCACGCCCCGATAAATCAATTTGTGCTTCGGCTTTACATTCATCCATTGGCAGGGCAAAACCATAGCGAGCAATTTGCGATTTAGTGCCTAAGGCTTGTTTAAGTGCAACACCTAGAGCAATACCTATGTCTTCAACAAGGTGGTGCTCGTCTATGTGCAAATCGCCTTTGGCTTTAATGTTTAAACCAATGTTGGCGTGGGTGCGAATTTGATCAAGCATATGATCAAAAAAGCCAAGGCCGGTATCTATACTGCCGTTTTTAGTTTGATCTAAGTTTATTGCTACATCTATTTGAGTTTCTTTGGTATTACGTGTAACGCGGCCCTCGCGGTTTGCGGTAGTTAGTTTAGTAACTATTGCACTCCAATCGCCATCGTAAAAAATACCTTCGCAACATAAATTTTGCGCCAGGCCTAAATCAGTTTCACGGTCGCCAATTACAAAAGAGCGCGCTAAATCTACTTTGCCAGAACGCATTAGCTCGATAAGTAAACCTGTTTTAGGTTTACGGCAATCGCAGTTTTGCTCGTCAAAGTGTGGACAAATTAATACCTCGTCAAAGTTAATGCCTTGGCTTTGTAGTATGTCCATCATTTTGTTTTGGGCTAGATCAAAATCCTGTGTAGGAAAGCTGTCGGTGCCTAAACCATCTTGGTTAGATACTATTACTAAGCGATAGCCTGCTGCTTGTAATTGTAATAATGCGGGCATTACACCGGGTAAAAACGCCAGCTTTTCAAGGCTGTCTACCTGTTTATCGGTAATTGGCTCTTCAATTATGGTGCCGTCGCGGTCAATAAATAAATAGGGGTTACTCATGATACTTCCTGTTGTGCTGAAATTGCTGAGGCTGTTGGCAATGCTAGGCCATCAAGCCAAATTTTTACTTGTTTAAGTTCTTGTTCGCTACCAATTGAAATGCGTAGCCAGTCGCTTTCACCATATAAGGTAAAAGCGCGCATAACCAAACCTTGCTCAAGTGCGATTTTAAAATAGTTTTTATCGGCTAACTTTAAAGTAACAAAGTTACCTTCACCAGTGAGAATTTTTAATACAGCAGGCGATTCACTTAGCCACTGTACAAGTTTAGCTTTTAAAGCGTTTAAAATAATCACTTGGCGGCGCATTGAGGTAATTGCATCGGGAGCAATTGCTTGCGCTGCAATACTTGCTACTACGCCAGATACCGGATACGGCGCTATTACTTTACGAATTGGCGCAAGAGTTGCTGCTTGTGCAAGCGTAAAACCGGTTCTAAGGCCTGCCAGTGCAAATGCTTTTGAAAGGGTACGTAGCACCACTACATTACTAAATTGGTTTATTAATTTTGTAGCGCTTTGCTCTGGGCAAAATTCTATATAGGCCTCATCAACAATAACCAATGCTTTATCTGCAAGTGCTGTTGCAATTGCTGTCACTTTATCAAGTGGGGTTAAGCTGCCTGTGGGGTTATTTGGGTTACAAATAAATACCAATTTTGAGCTGCCAACCGCATCTACTATTTCATCAACACTGCCATTTAATAATTGCGCTTGTGTTAGTGCGTTAATGGCGACATTGTGTGTATCGGCAGTGACTTTATACATGCCGTAAGTTGGCAAAAATAGCGCAATGCTGTCTTTTGCGCTTTCGCAGTATGTTCGCACTAAAAGCTCTATGCCTTCGTCGGCACCACGGGTCATTAGCACGTTTTCGCTTTCAAGCTCTGCATACGCAGCGTAGCGGTCAATAACCAGTTGTGGTTGTGGATCTGGATAGCGATTTAAATCTTCAACACTCAGCTGGATGGTTTTAGCATAGGGGCTTTCGTTGGCATTTAACCACGTTGTGCCGCTTAACTTTTCACTTTTAGCTGAGCTGTAGGCAGCAAGTGCTGCAATATTTGCTGGTAATAAGCTATTAGCTTGCGTGCTCTCATTGCTCATTTTTAATTGCCTCTAAGCGAATTGAAACCGCATTTGCGTGAGCATCAAGGCCCTCGGCATTTGCAAGGGGTAAAATAGCTTTTGCAAGCTGGGTTAAACCACTTTTACTAATTGTTTGCACTGTATAGGTGCGAAAAAAATCAAGTAAGTTCAAGCTAGAATAGCTTGCGCTGTAACCATAGGTTGGCAATACGTGATTAGTTCCTGAAGCGTAATCGCCTGCGGATTCAGGCGTATAATCGCCCACAAATACTGAGCCCGCATTTTTAACTTTATCTAGGTATGGGGTTGAGTCAGCTAGTTGTAAAATTAAGTGCTCTGGGCCGTACTGCGCCGATACGTCAAACGCTTGTGCAACTGAATCAACTAAAATAAGTGACGAGTTAGCTAAGGCTTGCTCGGCGGTTTCTTTGCGGCTTAATTTAGCCAGTTGACGAGTAAGCGCTTGCTGAGTTTGCGCAATAATACGTTCGCTGTTACATAATAAAATAACTTGAGAGTCAGCACCGTGCTCTGCTTGAGAGAGTAAATCGGCAGCAATAAATTCTGGATTTGCACGCTCATCAGCAATAACCAGTACTTCTGAGGGACCTGCTGGCATATCAATGGCCATGCCAGGTACAGTTTGCGCCACCAGTTGCTTAGCCATAGTGACAAAGCTGTTACCCGGACCAAATATTTTATTCACTTTAGGCACCGACTCTGTGCCATAAGCCATTGCTGCAATTGCACCTGCACCACCACTTTCTATTAAAGTAGTAATGCCGCATAACTTAGCTGCATATAAAATAGCGGGGTTAATGGCTTTATCACCTTGTACAGGTGTAGCAAGTACAACGGTTTTTGCACCGCTTAATTGGGCTAATACACCTTGCATAATAACCGACGATGGCAGCGGAGCACTGCCACCGGGTACATATATACCAACAGCTTCGATGGCTTGATATTTCAGTTCACACACAACGCCCGGTTGGGTCGATAACTTTATATCTTTAGGTAATTGCGCTTCATGAAAACATTTTACATTTGCATAAGCGGTATCAATGGCATACTTAAGCTCTGCACTGAGCGCCTGCTCAGATGCGTTTATTTCATCAAGCGGCACACGTAAACGTGGATTCGCTCTATTATCAAACTCTTTAGCCATGTTTAGTAAAGCCTCGTCGCCTTGCTCTTTTACTTTAGCTAAAATAGTTTTACATATAGCTTCAACCTTAGCGCTGGCCGAAACCGCAGGGCGTGTTAGCGCCGCTGCTTGTGCTTGTGAAGATTCCTCATTCCAACGAAGCATGTTACTTACTCCATCATTTTTTCAATAGGCATAACTAAAATTGAGTTAGCACCTAGGGCTTTTAGCTGCTCCATGGTTTCCCAAAATAAAGTTTCGCTGCTTACCATGTGCAGTGCTACATAATCATCACTACCGGCAAGGGCAAGTAGGGTAGGTTGACCAGAGCCAGGCAAAATTTCGCAAATTTCTTCAAGCTTATTTTTTGGCGCGTGTAGCATAATGTATTTGCTTTCTTTAGCTTGTCTAACACCACGTAGGCGCGGCATAAGCTTATTAATAAGTGCTAATTTATCGGTATCTTGTAGGTCTTTATTTTGAATTAAACAAGCGTTTGATTCTAAAATAGTATCGCCTTGCATTAATCCATTCGCTTCAAGCGTTGCGCCAGTAGAAACCAAATCACAAATTGCATCAGCAAGGCCTGCACGTGGCGCTACTTCAACCGAGCCGGTAAGCATAACCGTGCTGGCGTTAATGCCTTCGCGTTTTAAGTACTGTTTTAAAATTTCAGGGTAGGTGGTAGCAATGCGCTTGCCTTCAAACCAGCTCTTGTCTTGCTTACCAAGCTCTTGTGGCCACGCTAGTGCTAGGCGGCAGTAACCAAAGTCTAGTTTAGACAGTTTAGTTACTTCGCTTGGGATACCTTGGCGCAAACGCTCAGCTTGCACTTCTACTAGTACGTTTTCACCCACTATGCCTAAATCACATACGCCTTCCATTACTAAGCCTGGAATGTCGTCATCGCGCACACGTAATACATCAATTGGCATATTAGTTGAGTGTGCAATTAAGCGTTGTTCACGAAGATTAAGTTTGATACCTAGCTGTTTAAGTAGCTCTTGGCAATCTTTTGAAAGGCGGCCGCCCTTTTGGATGGCGATACGTAGACGATTACTGTTGTTCATTCTTCATTTTCCTTTAATTTAAAAACTAAAAACCCCGAGGCGGAACCTCAGGGCGAAAATGAATCAATTTTTTATGACTCGCCAGAGGTTCCTTTTAGGAATAACCTCTCAGCGAAAGACCTGACAGGTTATTCCGATGAATGGTGGTGATGTACTGATGTCAGGTTTAAGCGCATTTTATTGTCCTATTTAACAAACGTTTATATAGTTAACGTGTGTTGTTATGTATCTCGATTTGTACGGATTATAAAAACATAAAGCAGCATAATATGGCAAGCCTTTTTTTACATAATTAAAGAATATGTTATAACCGCCGATATAAACTAGGATTAATGTATATTGACTTAAGCTTTAAAAGCTCAAATCATAAATTGATTTTGGTATTGAAGGAGGATGTATGGATATTATGATCCCCTACTTAGGGCCAATTACGCGTTTAGCGCTCGAGCCTAAAGGGGCTTTTTATATTGCGGGCGTAAAACAAGGTGCGAGTACTGACAAAGTCGCATTAGACGAGCGTAAAAAACGTGAGTTAGAAAAAAAACAAAAACTGTCACTTATCAACGAAAACACCGATAACTCGGGTATTAAAAAAGATGAAGACGGTACGCCGCACCTAGATACATGGGCATAAGTTGTTAAGCTGCGTTATTAAGCGCAGCTACAAAACAGATCAAATACGCCCCAAAGTAGGTGCTATTTGATCATGTATATAACCAGTTAACCGCAGCAAAGTAATAGCTTAATTAGCCGTTTTTTTAGTTTGCTCTGCAGATGCAATACTGCTGTGAATAAGTGGTGAAATAGTTAAACCTTGAATAATAATTGAAAAAATCACTACTACATAGGTCACAATTACAATTAGGTTATGTAAATCAGAGCCGCCAATAAAAACTTCTTCACGGGGTATGGCCGCTGCCATGGCTAATGCTAAGCCACCTCTTAATCCGCCCCAGGTTAATATTTTAACGCTATGCTTGTCGTAACTTCTAAATTGTTTAAACAATACAAAAGGGGCACCTACACTAATAAAACGGGCTATAAGCACAGCAGGTATCATCAGCAAGCCTACGCCAATTTCACTTAGCGTAATGGGCATGGTCACTATGAGCATGCCAATAATTAAAAACAGTAGCGCATTTAAAAAGCTGTCCGTGGCATGCCAAAAGTCTTTTACATAACGGGTATCATCGGGCCCTGTGCGTTCAGTGGCTTTAGAGCGAGTAATATTACCTAACAAAATACCGCTGGTTACCATAGCAAGCGCGCCCGATATTTCCCATAAATTAGCCGCTGCAAATCCTGCGCTTGGGATAGTGAGAGTAATAAGCAAGCGAATATTTACGTCGCGACTATTAATAATTAAAAAGTGGCCAACCAGTGCAATAGCCAAGCCAAACGCTATACCACCAAGGGCATCAACAAAAAACAGCTCGGCTATATCTTTAAAGTTTGCATCGGTACCATAAAAGGCTACTGAAAAAATAGTGGTAAATATAACTAAACCAATCCCATCGTTAAAAAGCGATTCGCCCTCAACTTGTACCGAAATACCCTCAGGTGCACGCATTTGCTTAATGATAGCCAGTACTGCAATTGGGTCGGTGGGGCTAATTAATGCACCAAATAATAAACAGTATATAAAAGGCACTGGCCAGCCAAAGGCTGCAAATAAGTAAAAACTTAAATAGCCAACTATAAAAGTAGAAACCAAGGTAGAAAACAAGACTAAAACGGTTATTTCCCAGCGTTGTTTTTTAAGAGCTTGCAGGTTAATTTCCAGTGCGCCGGCAAACAACAAAAAGCCTAGCATGCCTTTAAGAAGTAACTCATTAAAGTTAATACTTGAGACAATTTGGGTCATAGCTAACGCGTTTTGATCGCCCAAAAGCTTAACGGCAATGATCAACAATAATGAAATGACAACCGAGCCTGTGGTAATGGCAATAGTGGTTTGCATTTTAAGAATATATTGATTTGCAAATGCAATAAAAATAGCAAGTGCAGAAAGAAAGCAAATGAGGTACCAAGCATTCATCGATTAACCTTAATTAATTATAAGCGACACACAAAAAGCGAGTTTCAAGGCTGCTATGGTACTCCTGTCGTATTATAGTGTCACAATATTTATAGGCGAATTAGGCGTTTAATTTAACTTTACTATCGCAACTGGTTAATAGTAAATGAGCCATTGTTAATAGTGTTGTCATAACTTTAAAGCTAAGTTAGTAATAACGTGTCTTGGTAATTTAGGATGAATAATTAAAATGAAGATTTTATTTTATAAATAGCGTCATAAAAGTAAAACTACTTTGTAATTACTTGCCCTTGGTGGTTAGCTTACGTAAAATCGCGCTATTATTTATTATAAAGTGATTGGTATTATCAAACAGCTGTTTAGTGCAACCGGGCCTTTGGCGTTATCTTTAGATGGGTATACACCACGACAGCCACAAATAGATATGGCCGTTGCCGTTGCTGATGCGTTAAAAAACAGCTCACAACTAGTAGTTGAAGCCGGTACGGGCACAGGAAAAACCTTTGCCTACTTAGCCCCCGCGCTTAAATCAAAAGGTAAAACCATCATATCTACGGGCTCTAAAGCCCTGCAAGAGCAGTTATATCATCGCGACTTACCTCAACTCGTAAAAGCGTTAAGTGCTTCTAAAAAAACGGCCTTATTAAAAGGCCGAGCAAACTACTTATGTACTTATCGACTTAATCAGCATGTGGCTCATGTACCTACCGACGATTCTGATGTAATGCACCAATTAGCTATGGTGGCTAAGTTTGCCAGCGAAACACAGTCAGGCGACTTAGCCGACTGTATTGGTATAGAAGACGATGCAAAAGTATTACCTTATGTAAACTCCACCGCAGACAACTGTTTAGGCAAAGAATGCCCCGACTTTCAGGCTTGTTATATAAGAAAAGCACGCTTAAATGCGGCTGATGCCGATATAGTGGTAATTAACCATCATTTATTTTTTGCTGATATGGCGGTAAAAGACAGTGGTTTTGCAGAGCTGATGCCCACAGCAGATGCTTATATATTTGACGAAGCACACCAATTAAGCGAAATTGCTAGTGATTACTTTGGCGAAAGCGTTAGCACTAAAAAGCTGGTGGATTTAATTAACGATTTACGTGCCATTTATCGTGCCGAAATCCCTGACATGCTGCAGCTAGGTAAAAGCTTAAATAAACTCGAAACCAGTGTTGCCGATTTACGTCTGCAGTTTGGCGTTGATGGCAGCCGTGGTGATTGGCGCACCAAGCTCAGCGATAAGCAAATTTGCGCCGCGTTGCATCGGGTTATTAGCGACCTAGACTTTGTTTATCAGGTATTAAAACTTTGCTTAGACAGAAGCGATAAAATAGAGCACCCGTTTGAACGTGCACTTGCATTCAAAGGCCAGTTGGAGCGGGTATTCGATATCACGCAAACAGGTTTTAGCTATTGGTACGAAACCACCCGCCGTTATTTAACTATTAATATAACGCCATTAAATGTATCAGTTAAATTTGCTAAAATGATGGCCGATACTGGCGCAGGGTTTGTATTTACCTCGGCTACATTGTCGGTCGATAATCAGCTTAACCACTTTAACGCTAGCCTTGGATTAACACCCAAACAAAGCATGATGGTAGATAGCCCGTTTGATTATCCAAACCAAGCACTGCTGTGTTTGCCGCGTTACTTACCAGAGTCGCATGCAGACAATATGCCCCACGCAATTGTAAAATTAACCCTAGAATTAATTAAGTCGGCTAAAGGGCGCTGTTTTGTACTTTTTACAAGTTACCGTATGATGCATTTAGTAGCCGAAGGGCTTACTACGCAAATAGACTACCCAGTTTATATGCAAGGACAAATGTCGAAACGTATTATTTTAGAAAAGTTTACTCGCCATGGTAACGCAGTGCTATTAGGAACAGCTTCATTTTGGGAAGGAGTTGATGTACGCGGCAGTACGCTAAGCTGTGTTATTATTGATAAGCTTCCCTTTGCTGCGCCAGATGATCCTTTGCTACAAGCTAAAATGCAAGACTGTCAAATGCAAGGAAAAGACCCCTTTGCACATATACAATTACCACAAGCAGTTATTGCGCTTAAGCAAGGAGTAGGGCGATTAATACGCGACAGTAAAGACAAAGGTGTACTTGTAATATGCGATAACCGCCTAGTTACACGCCAATATGGGCAAGTGTTTTTAAAGAGCTTACCGCCAATGCGTCGCACGCGAAGCTTAGAAGATGTCAATAAATTTTTACAACAAATTAATTAGAGTAATAAAATGATCAAAAGTAATATTCTTGCCCTTGATGCGTCTACCGAAGCGCTATCAATTGTTTTACATTTTAAGGGGCAAACATTTCATCATTTTGAAGAATGCCCACAGCAGCATAGTCAAAAAATACTGCCATTAATAGATCAGCTATTAACCAGCGCAAACTGTAAATTAAAAGACTTAGACGTAATTGGCTTTGGTCAAGGTCCAGGTAGTTTTACGGGAGTACGTATTAGTGTAGCTATTGCACAAGGCCTTGCATATTCAACTAAATTGCCACTTGTAGGGGTATCTACGTTAGCTATTATGGCGCAACAAGCGTTTGAGCAACACGGCCATGAAAGTGTTTATCCTAGTATTGACGCCCGCATGGGAGAGATTTACTTTGCGCATTACCAAGCACAAAATGGCTTAATGCAATTAGCTAATCAAGAATGCGTAATTAAACCTGAGTTGTTAAATCAAGATTATATAGCCAATAGTGCACCACAATCGGTTGCTGTAGGTACAGGGTTTAAAACATACCCTGATGCGTTGAATGATTTTGATAACGTAACTATTAATAGCGAGATCACACTGCCCGATGCACGCTACATGCTAGCATTTGTAGAGGCAGGCTTTTTAGCGGGTAACGTTGTAAAAGCAAGCGATGCACAGCCTAAATATGTACGCGATACTGTTACTTGGAAAAAGCTTCCAGGTCGAGAGTGAAAATTAAATAACGAGTATTTGCAAATCGGTTGTTTTTAAATCATAATTTTAAATAGATTAAGATTGGAGACGCGTAATGACGCTGCCTATTGGTTCAGGTTTTTTTACCGGAGATATTCCGGGTAGAGTTAGCTCTGCTAAAGTAGTTACTAATAAACCTCAAGGTTTGTTAGAGCACACTGCTGCGCCAAAAACGAATACCGATTATGTTAAAAACAGTCGTGAAGGCGTAGAGTTAGCCAATCAATTTTTTAAAGCAAGCGCAGCAAATACACAATATAATCAAACTATTTACGACCAACCCTCAGCACAAGTAAGCAAGGCTATTTCCACTTATACCGAATTTGCAAATTTAGAACGACGTGCTGAAGTGCAAGATTTAATTGGTGTAGACATTTACGCTTAAATTACTCAAGCATAAAATTTAAAAATAAAAAGCCCGAACATATTAGATGCTCGGGCTTTTTGTTTGTTACATATTTATTGTATTTAATAACGTTATTTTTCTATAAATGCAATTAGCTTATCGGCAATGTCAGTATTGTTTTGTGAGCCCGTAAATTGCTCGCTACCTTTACCATAGGCAAATACTTGTACATCAACTGCTGTGTGGCCACCAGTTGTCCAGCCAGTAAAACTGGCATCGTTAATAATACTTTTAATGGCTAAATTTAAAGGCTTTTTACCCATTTTTTTAGCTTGCTCAAGTTTAATTTGGTGCTCAGCACTAAACTCAATATTAGTATTAGCCGACCAAACTGTTTTTAAATCACTGGCATCCATTAATAGTGAGGTTAATTTACCAGCCGAGGCTTTAACGCCTTTAACTATTTCGGTATCCCACTTGTATTGTCCGTGGGCACCAAGTGTTAAACCACCTGTTGAGTGATCTGCGGTAACAATTAAAATCGTGTCTTGGTTTTTATCAACGTATGCTTTTGCTTTTTCGACCGATTTAGCAAAGTCGTCCATTTCTGCCATAGCACAGGCTATATCGTTAGCATGGCCACACCAATCAATTTGGCTGCCTTCAATCATCACAAAAAAGCCTTTTTTGTTTTGGCCATCTAACAAATCAAGTGTTTTAGTGGTTAATCTTGCAAGGCGAGTAGGGTGTTCATCAATTGCGTATGGAAGGCCTTTTTCGGCGTATAAACCAATGGCAGGGAGCTGCGTAATTTGGCCTAGGTTATTAATGTCGTCGGAGTATTGATAACCAGCGGCTTTAAATTCTTCAATTAAGTTACGGTCTTCACGAATAAAATATTTAGTCCCTCCACCTAGCATTAAATCAACGGGTAGCTTGCCGGCAATTTTATTATCAATGTAATCGTTAGCAATTTCATCGTAGTTACCGCGAGATTCATTATGAGCCGCAAAGCTTGCCGGTGTGGCGTGGTTAATTTGTAAAGTAGCGACAAGTGCAGTGGTCATACCGCGCTCTTTTGCAATTTCTAACATCGTTTTAACGGGCTTTTTATTGGTATCTACGCCAATAGCACCGTTATAGCTTTTATGACCACTACTTAACGCTGTAGCGCTTGCTGCGCTGTCGGTAACATAAGTATGATCGTCTGGGTAGGTGTGTGCCATACCGGTTAACATAGTATCGAATACAGTGCTTTCAATTGCCTTTGTGTTTGGATCGTCTTTAAAGTAACGATAAGCAGTTGTATAAGCTGGGCCCATACCATCACCAATCATATAAATAATGTTTTTTGGTGCCGAATCTGCATAAGCACCTGTTGCGCTGCATAAAAGCGCCAATAAACTGAGCTGTTTTTTCATGTTTGTACCTTTTAAATGTACTTAATTTAATAGCTTGGAGTTATTGTATACAGTTAATATGAAAAATAAATTAATATCGATGAACGACTAAAGCAAAGTGTTAAAGTTATATTGCGCTTAAGCTTTATTAAATCAGGATTATATAAACTAATTTACTTGCTTAGTTAGTTATAATTACTCCTTTGTTTTAAATTAGCTGGTAGCAAATACCTATCATTAAAGGTTACATTGTCTATAACTACTGAAAGATAGATTTAAAAACACCTTTTAAAACACGTTAGAGCTAACAGTTATAAATAATCATTAATAAAATTAATAGGGGTATGCTGTGGAACCATTTAATATTCAAATCAATAATTTAAATATTCATGGTTTAAAAGCGGGAAGTGGAGATGAAGTTGTAATTGCGCTGCATGGTTGGCTTGATAATAGTGCAAGTTATATCCCTATGTTAGCAAATGCCAAAGTACAGCAAACGTGGTATTGCCTTGATTTTGCCGGACACGGTTTGTCGTCGTGGCGTAGCGACGACACACACTATTATTTTGTAGATTATATTGATGATATATATCAGTTTATAAATGCTTTAGGGGTAAAAAAAGTACACCTAGTAGGGCACTCTATGGGCGCTATGGTGGCGGGGTTGTTTGCAAGCTGTTTTAGTGATTATGTAACGTCTGTAACATTTATAGAAGGGATTGGGTGCGTAACAACCCCAAGTGAAGAAGTAACGCAAAAACTTAAAAGTGCTATTTTAAACCGAGGCAGGCTAAAAAATAAAAAGCCAAGAGTGTATCAATCTAAAGAGCAAATACACCAAGCACGTGCGCAAACAACAGATTTAAGTAGCCAGCTTGTTGAGGTGTTAATGGCGCGCAATATTAAAACAATTAAAAATGGATTTGCATTAACAACCGACCCAAAGCTTAAAAATCATTCAGGTTTTAGGTTTGATGAGGCGCAATGTATTGGTGCAATAAAAAATTTAATTGCGCCATGTCAGTTAATACTAGGGGATACAGGCTACACTTTTGTAAAACAAAATTTAGAAAACTATGCTAAATATTACAATAGCTTAAATGTAATAACTGTAGAGGGCGGGCATCACTGTCATATGCAAAGTAGTGCGCACTGTTTTGAACAGATTCAAGCATTTATGGTGCAAAGTAGCGTGTGTTAATTGTATATTAGCGTTAAATGTGGGACTATTCTTCATTAGAGTATTTGCTCAATTGTCAAAGTGCCTTACTTAGATTAAGGTTAATAAAAATATAACTATAAACAGGGGCTAAGAGTGGAAAAAATTTGGCTTAAGCGCTACCCAGAAGGTATGCCTGAAACTATCGATCCTGAGCACTATGCCTCATTACTCGAAGTGTTTGAAAAAAGTTTTACCGACTACAAAGATTTACCCGCATTTACAAATATGGGTAAAACCTTGTCTTATGATGAAATTGATACTGCAACTAAAAAAGTTGCGTCTTATATTCAAAATGATTTAGGCCTTAAAAAATGTGACAAAGTGGCAGTTATGATGCCTAACTTGTTACAAACGCCCATTGCTATTTTAGGTATTTTACGTGCCGGCTGTGTTGTTGTTAATGTAAATCCACTCTACACAGTGCGTGAACTTGAGCACCAACTAAAAGATTCTGATACTTCAGCAATTTTTATATTGGCTAACTTTGCCGATACACTCGAAAAAGCGCTACCGCATACCGATGTTAAACATATTGTTGTTACCCAAGTGGGCGACATGATGGGTGGGATTAAAAAGCATGTTGTAAACTTTGTTGTTAAGTACATTAAAAAAATGGTGCCAAGCTATACTTTGCCAAATACCATTGATTTTTGCGACTTACTTAAAGCCGACGAAAATGCCTATGTACGTCCAGAGGTTAACTTAAGTGATTTAGCTTTTTTACAATATACCGGTGGAACAACGGGTGTATCTAAAGGCGCAATGTTAAGCCACGGTAATATGGTAGGTAATCTTGAGCAAGTTTCAGGATGTTTAGACCCAGTGCTTGAGCGCGGTAAAGAAGTGGTAATAACTGCGTTACCGCTTTATCATATTTTTGCATTAACGGCTAACTGCTTAACATTTATGAAGTACGGTGGATTAAATGTACTTATAACTAATCCACGCGACATGCCTGGTTTTATTAAAGAATTAAGTAAAGCTAAATTTACTGCTATTACGGGTGTAAATACTTTATTTAATGGTTTGTTAAACACGCCAGGATTTGCCGAACTTGATTTTAGTCACTTAAAAATGTCATTAGGCGGCGGTATGGCTGTACAACGCCCAGTTGCTGAAAAATGGCAAACAGTTACAAAATCTAAATTAATGGAAGGGTATGGTTTAACCGAGTGCTCTCCTTTAGTTACCGTTAGTCCTTATGACTTAACGGCATATAATGGCTCAATTGGTTTACCGGCTCCAAGTACCGAAATCAAATTAATTCTTGATAATGGCCAAGAAGCAGCAAAAGGTGAACCAGGAGAGCTTTGGGTTAAAGGCCCGCAAGTTATGCTTGGTTACTACAAACGCCCAGATGCAACCGCTGAGAGCTTACAAGATGGCTGGTTTGCTACCGGTGACATAGCCACTTATGACGACGAAGGTTTCTTTTATATAGTCGATCGTAAAAAAGATATGATTATTGTCTCGGGCTTTAATGTATTCCCTAACGAAATTGAAGAAGTTGTTGCCATGCACGACGGAGTGCTTGAAGTAGCAGCTATTGGTATCCCTCACGATACGAGTGGTGAACAAGTTAAAGTTTTTGTTGTAAAAAAAGACCCTTCTTTAACTGAAAAAGATATAATAAAACACTGTCGTGATAATTTAACTAATTATAAGGTGCCTAAGCTTGTTGAGTTTAGGGATGAGTTACCTAAAACTAACGTAGGTAAAATACTCAGAAGAGCCTTGAAAGATTAGCAACCATTAAAAAAGCCGACATATGTCGGCTTTTTTATTGTAGGAGACTAAGTGCACTACCAATTAATTGAAACCCAAAATCAGCTTAATACTTTTGTTGAGCAAATTAAAAACAAGCCCGTTTTAGCCATAGACACAGAGTTTATGCGTCGCCGTACTTTGTACCCAGAAGTTGCACTTATTCAAGTTTATGATGGCGAGCATTTAGCACTTATAGATCCACTGGCAGAACTGTCATTATTCGATTTTTGGCAAATTTTAAAAGATCCTGCTGTTTTAAAAGTATTTCACTCTCCTTCAGAAGACATAGAAGTTTTTCAAAAGTACGCTGGGTTTGTTCCTACACCATTATTCGATACTCAATTTGCACTGCAAATTTTAGGCGAAGGAAACTGCATGGGCTTTGCCCTTATGGTAAAAACCTTACTGGATATTGAAATAGATAAAAGTGAATCACGTACAAATTGGTTGCAACGGCCATTAACAAATAAACAATTAGAGTACGCTGCTGCCGATGCCTATCATTTATTACCCTGTTTTAATCTTATTATTGACAGTGTAAAAGCCGCCGATTTATTTAATATTGTTATTAGCGAAAGTGAGTTAGTGGCTAATAAGCGTGAATTTCAAACCCCAGATGAACTGCTCTATAAAGACATTAAAAATGCGTGGCAACTAAGGCCACATGAACTTGCAATATTAAGAGAGCTGGCTGTTTGGCGTCGAAATAAAGCAATTCGTAAAAATTTAGCACTTAACTTTGTATTAAAAGAACATAATATGACAGAAATTGCTAAACGAGGGCCAGCAAGTTTAAATGCATTAAGGCAAATTCCGGGCGTTGAGGCGATAGAAGTGAACCGCTCGGGAGTCGAAATACTAAAGTGTATTGAGCAAGCAAAAGCATTGCCTGAGGAGCAACACCCAGCAATTTTAAAGCGTTTAATAGACTTTCCTAGTTACAAAAAAGTAGCGAAAGAGATAAAACAAAAAATTAATAAAGTTGCCAAAGAACATAATATTCCAGAGGATGTAATGGCTTCTAAAAAGCAGGTTAATCAACTAATTAGTTGGAATTGGAAATTATCTGCAGCACAAAAAGAGCAGCATATTAAACCAGATTTGCTTAGTTCTTGGCGCTATTCTTTTGTAAAAGATACGCTAAAAGAATGGGATGTTTGATCGTATTTAAGTATCTAAGGTTAGCTTACATAGATAACTTACTTAATAGTGTATTGAGCTAACAGGTATAAATACTAAACTATTATAAGTGCACCTATTATTGGGAGGCAGTTATAATAGCTTTATTAATTTATTTGCTATTCATTTAGTGGTATTTTTTATATGCCACTGTTATTAAAGTGCTTTTTATGAAAGTTGAAACAATAAAACGTAAACTATTAGAACTATGTAAACCAGCTTGGATATTAGCTATTTTGGTTGCTTTTAATGGTTACTGGCTAATTAAACCTGTTGTTGCACGTATGCTCGAAATGCTACCGGGTGTATTAAACTGGTCGCTCGATTGGTTAAATTTAATTGATAAAATAGGAATAACAGAACTACCGCGCTTTATTTTAGGTGCAGGCTTAATAATAATGTCGGTTGGCTTAGCTTTAAAAGCACGTTTAGCGTGGGCTTTTTCACTGATACTATTAATAGTGGTCGCGGTTATTAGTATTTCATCGTCAAGCTCTGGGCTAATATTATTGTCTTACACTATGGTTGTGAGCATGTTATTACTCGTATACTGGAAAAGCTTTGATGGCTCTAGTATTACCGCAGGTAGTTTGTTTGCTCTAACGAGTACAGGTGCATTAATGCTTTATGCTGTGTTTGGCACTTTGTATTTAGGCAGCGAGTTTAGTACCCCTATTACCGATTTACCCACTGCATTTTACTTTTCTATTGTGAGCATGTCGACGGTAGGCTATGGCGATCTTTACCCTGTAACGTCTACGGCGCGACTATTTACCGCATCAATTATTGTTATGGGTATTACCGTTTTTGCTACTTCGATCAGTGCTATTATAGGCCCTGTGATTGGTGGTAATCTTAAAAAAATTGTTAAAGGTAGGATTTCGAACGTAATGAGAAAAAATCATTTTATTATTTTAGGTATTTCACCCACCGCACACAGTGTTTATGCCGGTTTGGTAGAGCGTGGCGATGCAGTTACTTTAGTGTGCCCAACAGGGTCTGAACACGAATACCCGGTAGATGCAGACATTGTTTATGGCGACTCAAGCTCAGCAGATATCTTAATAGAAGCGGGCGCTAAAAAGGCAAATTATATTTTAGCGTTACGTAATGATGATGCTGAAAATGCGTTTAGTATTTTAGCGGCTAAAGAAGTTGCTGGCGAGGACACCAAAACAATTGCTTTGGTTAATTCAAGTAAACATATTCCGCAAATTAAGCGCGTAAAACCTGACGTAGTATTTTCATTGCAATTACTCGGCAGTGAATTGTTAGTGAGAACCCTAAAGGGGGAGACTATTGATAATAAGCTAATCACTAAGTTGTTCTTTGGTGATGCAGAATAAGCTCGGCTAATTACTCAGGCCAATGTTTAACTATTTATTATAATAACCCTAAGTGTTAGCTAAACTGGTTCAACATTAAGTTGAAATAAAAAAGCTTAAATGACTCTCTTATTTCCATTTTATGGTAAAGCTATAAAATAAAGTCGTTAAAAATAAAAAAGCCGTTCACTTTAATGAACGGCTTTTTTGCGAGCAGTAATTTAATGCTTAATTACTGCCTTATACTTTTGGCTCTTCGTCAGGCAAGGTTACGTTTAGCTCAAGTACGGCTAAGTCATCTTCGTTCTGATCAAATTGAACTTGGACTGCGTCACTGCTCACGTTAACGTATTTACGGATCACATCTAAAATATCTTGTTTTAATTGTGGCAAGTAATCCGGCGTTCCTCGTTGAGAACGTTCGTGCGCGACTATGATCTGCAATCGCTCTTTTGCTAATGACGCACTGTTTTTCTTTTCTGAGCGGAAGTAGTCAAGTAAAGACACGTTAACCTCCAAATATCCGTTTGAATAAACCTTTTTTTTCTACATCTAAGAAGCGAAAGTCGACAGTCTCACCTAGTAAGCGGCTAATCGCATCTGCATAAGCTTGGCCTGCATCAGATTCGCTGTCTAAAATAACAGGTTGGCCAGAGTTAGATGCGCTTAATACTGCTTGAGACTCAGGAATAACGCCTAATAAATCAATCGCTAAAATATCCTGAATATCTTCAACCGATAACATTTCACCTTTAGAAACACGATCTGGATTGTAGCGAGTAATTAATAGATGTTCTTTTATGTTTTCTAAGCCTTCTTCAGCGCGCTTAGACTTACTGTGTAAAATACCTAAAATACGGTCTGAATCTCGCACTGACGATACTTCAGGGTTTGTTGTTACAATTGCTTCATCGGCAAAGTACATAGCCATCATAGCGCCAGCTTCAATACCCGCTGGTGAATCACAAACAATGTAATCAAAGTCTTCTTTTAATTCGTTAAGCACGCGCTCAACACCTTCACGTGTTAGGGCGTCTTTATCACGAGTTTGTGATGCAGGGAGTAAAAATAGTTTATCAACGCGCTTATCTTTAATAAGTGCTTGATTTAAATTTGCTTCACCATTAATTACGTTTACAAAGTCGTACACTACACGACGTTCACAACCCATAATTAAATCTAAATTACGTAAGCCAATATCGAAATCGATAATAACTGTTTTGTAGCCTTTTAATGCTAAGCCTGTACCAATTGCGGCACTTGACGTTGTTTTACCAACGCCACCTTTACCCGAGGTAACGACAATAACTTTTGCCATGAGATTTATCCTTTAACCAAAGCTGAAATTTCTAATGATTCATTTTTTTGTTCTATCTGCACAGCGCTACCCCAGTGTTCACCTTGCAGTGAATCACTGATCCAGTAATTGCCATTAATAGAAACAAGTTCTGCTTCTAAGCGATTACAAAATATATGTGCGTTTTTAAACCCTTTTGCGCCAGCGATTGCTCTGCCACGCAGGGTTCCGTATATATGTACGTTGCCATCAGCAATAACTTCTGCGCCATGGCTTACAGCACCTAGTACCACTAAATCGCGATCTTTTGCATAAACTTGCTGACCAGAGCGTACCGTGCCATTAATTATTTGTGCAGGCAAGTGCACTGTTTTTTCAACAATAGATGTATTGGGTTCTTTTTTAACAGATTCACTCTTAACGTCTTGTGAATAATTTAATACCGATAGGCCAGCAGCTTTGGCTTGCGTATGTTGCTCGTCTGAGCCATTACATACACCAACGGCATTAAAGCTCATGCGCTCAAGTAATGACTTTAAATGGACAAAATCGAGAGAGTTATTTTTTATCTCAATTAAGTTAACAACAATAGGCGCACCTTTAAAAAACTTGGGTGCTTGGGCTATTTTTATATACAGTTGCTCTGCTAAAAGATTTATATCAGTACTATAAAGATGTAAAACTGATAACGTAAAAAGATTCCCTTTTAGCTCAAAAATTTGTTCTGACATACACGCTCAATTGAATTATCTGATCAGAGATTAAATTTAGATAAACGCAGGCTGAATAAGGCCTTTATTGAAATTTTCAATCTAATTTTTCTAACTTATTATTGCTCTCATGTTATAGTGTGAATCATTGTTAAGCAAGAATTATACGTGTTTTTATACACATAGATGAGCATGGATTACCCCCCTAGGTTTAATGCGGGCTGCACGATTGGCATGAGTTAGCATCCCTGATAATCGGTACAGCCCCATTATGGCCCCAGACCCAAAAAGTAGACCCCGAATGGCCCCACAGTGGACCCAGAATTTCCGCGTTTTGGCGCAAAGCACCCGACAACTTTACTCTTTGATAAAAATGTGGTGGGCACACCACTTCGAGTTCTGTCTAGCGCGTTGGGATTCATTACGCTAGAATCGAGCTAATCCATTATGTTAAAAAGGCTAACAGTTCATGCGTTTACTATTATTGTTGCTACTTATAGTCAGTGGTGGCTCTTATGCCGTTAGTATTAAAGATAGAAACCACGGCAGCCTAACAGTCTCAGAGGTCACTTCTATTTATGATGGCGATACATTCCGCGCAAACATCAGTGGCGTACACTCGTTAATAGGCGAACGCATAGGTATTCGTGTAGCGGGTGTTGATACGCCAGAAATGAGAGGCAATTGTCAGAAAGAGAAAGATTTAGCGCGCAAGGCTAAGCAAGTAACAGTCGAAGCCCTACGGTCAGCCAAAGTCATTGAGCTTAGGAACGCGAAACGTGGTAAATACTTTAGGATAGTCGCTGACGTATATGTTGATAACAAAAGCCTGACTGACATTCTAATCAGCTCAGGCCTAGGTGTAGCTTATGATGGTGGGATTACCGCGGCACGAGAGTTGTGATAATCATAGAGGATAATATTTGGCAAACTATTGGCGGTCACCGAATCGCTACCACAACAATACACCCACATGTAACTGCGGCTATTATCGGCCTTAATCACCTTTAAGGGCGTTTCGTCGGCATGGATCACCGCTTGACTAAGCAATACTGCTTTTAGCTCGTTAACTAATGGCATCAGCAATTCACTACACCGTATTATCCAATCTGACATGGTTTTACGACTCAGCTCAATACTATACTCATTGAACATTTTTTCTTGCCTATATAGCGGCAACCCATATTGATATTTGGCGCTGATGATTTGACTCAGCAAACTACTGGTGGCAATGCCTTTAGGAATGGGTGTTGCTGGAACAGGTGCAACTTTTATAGAATTTTCTGTGCCAGTTTGCTCACACCTTTTACAGGCATATTTCGGTCGAACTGTCTCTATCACTTTGATATACGCAGGAACAAACTCAAGTTTTTCACTACGAGCTTCACCAATTTTATGCAGCTTACCTTGGCAACAATCACACACTTGTTCATCAATGGACACATCAATTGTCACCACTTTTCGAGGTAATTCTTTTGGCAGTGGCTTGCGCGTCGGTTTGTTTTTAATTGTGACCTTACTGTGACTATCAGCCGCAGCTAATAACGTTTTATCGGCCTCATCAATGATTTCTTCCGCTTCATTGAAGGTTTCCCTCGCACCCGGGAGTTGCTCGGAGCTTTTACCAAACTGTTTACGCTTGGCCATTTGAATTTTTGCTTTTCAAGTCGTTTATACCAAAGCGCGAACCCTGTTTTATCCCAGTATAGAATTTTCAGCTTATCTTTGGCCTTGTTACAAAATACAAACAACGTACCGGTATAGGCATCGCGAACAAGCTCATCTTCAACAATACTCACTAAGCCATTAATACTTTTTCGAAAGTCGACAAAATCCCGATGCAGAAAAACCTCTGACGGCTCAACAAACATTTTCATTGAACAAACTCGCGTAGTAACTGGCTTAAATACGTTGCGGAGGTTGTGGCTGGCAAACTAACGTTAGCCTTGCCGACAGTTAACGTGATGGATGGTTGTTCATCAACTATTTCGACTTGCTGTGTAATTTTGGCGCGAACGAAATTATTCGATGATAGGCCGAGTTTCTTTCTTACCGCATAAAAGCTAGTCATTGATAATTGATGTTGCCGGCAATAATCAATGATGGTTAAACCACTTGATTGTTGTTCATGGATGATGGTTTGCCATTGCTCTGTGTTGCGCATAATTCTCATAAGTTACTCCAAATAATTGTTTGGTTGTAACTTACTTAAGTTGAGATTAATTTGTCAGACGCAATTTGCCGGACGCTCACCATTATAAGAGTTAAAGTGTAACTACGAACATTCGTAATTGCTAAAGCCTAAACTGATCATCGAGTATTTTCTGAGTTATCTCTTTTTTCAAATAATATCCTTTAGGATTGGTTTGTATTACTTTTCCATGTTTTCCTATAGCATTTGTTACAGAACTACTACTAGCTGCTTTGGGCCTGATTTGTAATGCTGTTCCTAAATTTGCAGTTATTTTTTCTACCATGCCGAGCGCTATTAACTCCATTTGCTCTTCCCAATCATTTTTAAGTGTTTTTTCTAGCTCTTTATCCAGCTCCCATAGAAAACCAGTGCCAATAATACGGTTAGGAAAAGGAATACTTTTGCAGCTTAGTATTGGCACCCAAAGAACATTTCTTAACTTTTTCTTTACAACGCTATCCTCCCATTTAGCCCCTGAAATATTAAGCAATGGGGTAGAGGTAATAAAAGTTGTTTCTAAAGGTTTGCCAAGCTTAGATATGGGTATCGTCTTAAGTTCGACACCAAGTAGCTCAAAATCTGGTACGGGTTTAGAGCTTGCTGTTGCCCCCAAAACATATTCCAACATTTGACCTACCCAGCCTTTATTTTTGGTCAGGTCTTTAGGCACGTTCAACGAATATCTACCAGCTAACTCGACAATGCTTAAACCTGCTATGTCGTTAGCTCTACTGATTAATTCCTCTAAACTTTTGGGCGGTTTTGGGGCTTTCACTGCTGTGGCCTGTATAGTTAAATAATATCTAGGTCGATAGTGCTTGATATGGCTTCAATCATAGGTTTTCTATTCTTTTCACTTGCTCCAACGTGATAAAAATGTTCTCTGGTATATATATTAAATTTATTCCAGTATAACTCAATATTTTCATTTTTCCTGAAGTCGTTATGGTGCCAAGTTGAGAGTATGAAATCCGCCTTTGAACTACTTAATGCGTCAAAAAGTTTTTTCTCATGGCTTTCATCCCAGGAATTGAAATAATCAGCGTTCCTTCCTAAGTAAGGCGGGTCACAATAAACAATATCACCACTTTTTGCTTCGGCTAGAGTTAACTCAAACGGTTGGCATTTAAAATCAATGTTTTTTTCAATAATTGTTTGTTGTGTGATACTAACTTGGTTAACTATTTTCGTTACGTAGGCTTTAGCGAATCTAGTGGGCTTTCTACAAAATGGAACGTTAAAACCACCCTTCCGGTTAAATCTCATCATTCCATTAAAGCATGCTCGATTAAGAAAAAGAAAATCTAAAGGGCTGTGCTCCGCGTTAAACCTTTCCCGGATAAAATAGTAATGTTCCTCACCCTTATCAAGCAATATTGCTCCTTCTTTCTCTAGATGCTCTCTTACTATTTCCGGAGTAATTTCTCCAGTTTTTAATCCCATATAAAAATTTATCAAATGAGGGTTTGTATCGCGGAGAAGGGCATTTGGGGGGGCGAGGTTAAATCCAACCACGCCAGTACCCATAAAAGGTTCTATCCAGTTACCACTAAAATCTTTAGGTATAAGTAATTCGATCCAAGGGACAAGTTTTGTTTTTATACCTTGTGATTTTATAGGAGGGACATTAACTCTAGCTTTCAAAATATTTGCCTTGTAAACTCTTTTTTATATTGTAACTGATTCGAACCCTTGGCGCAATCCCAATTTGGGATATTTTCAATGTAGGTGCAAAATAGAAGGATTATTTCGGAGGAAAATTTTGTATCACAAACTTTTCAAAAAAATCAGATTAAGTAAAAAAATAACTCAGCTTCAATTGGCCGAGCTATTAGGTCGCCCTCAGTCGTTTGTTTCTAAATACGAAAGTGGTGAAAGGAAAATAGAATTAAGTGAATTTTTTCTAATTTGCAACGCCTTGGATGAAGCGCCTACTGAATTAATAAAAGAAATTCAAAAAGGAATACAATATGGATATACAAAAAAGTTTTGAGGCTTTACTGGAAGAGTTTGCACCTAGCTATAATGTTTGCGGCATTGTCTCTACACAAGGGGATGTGTACCCTCTTGGTAGTGATACAAAGGTGCTGAGTACAGTATTCGAGCTGTTCTCAAGACCTATCATAAAAAAGTTTGCAGAAGAAAACGGTTTTGAGATGATAGAGCCGACTGTCCAAAATCACTACCCTGACTTCACTCTAGTGGATAAAAATAAACCAAACGAAAAAATAGCTATCGATGTTAAAACTACATACATATCTGCTGTTAATAAAAAATTCAAGTTCACACTAGGTGGTTATACGAGTTTTATTCGCAACAATACGAAAAACATTGTTTTTCCCTTTGATCAGTATAAGGAACATTGGGTTTTAGGCTATGTTTACACACGGGTAGCTAATAAAAAAGCAGGTGGTGAAGAGATATTTTCTATAAAAGACATTACTAAAATACCTCTACCCTATAAAGAAGTTAATACCTTTTTCCAAGAAAAGTGGAAAATATCGGGGGATAAAGCAGGTTCGGGTAACACTACTAACATTGGGAGCATAAATGGTACTCTCGATGACTTTCGGTCTGGGGATAGTGTGTTTAGTAGCGAAGCTGAGTTCCTAAACTATTGGCGTAATTACGAAAGGACGGCTTCCGAGAGAGGAGGCGCATTCTCTAATATTAAAGAATATAGAGAATGGGTTAAGAATAATTAAAGGTTTTCAAAGATTCACTATAAAACCATAATATCGTATTTTTAATATTTAAACTGTTTTTAAAGACTAAAGCATTTTACGTAGGTTTTGTTTTATATTGTAATATAAAAAACAATTTAGCACCTATATTGTTAGCCATAGGTGCTAAATTTACTCGGCAGTTACAACATGTCCTTTAACAAGCTGCCTATGCTGAATCCAGCCACGGAAATTCCCAGACCAACGAACACCATCGGTATCTACATGCGTTACGCCTATGCGCTTGGCCTTTGTATTACTCAACTTGTGGTATGTTGGAATAGGTGATGCTTGGTGCTCAAAAGGTGACGCATGTACACGGCTACCTGATGTAAGTGATCTGAATATCTGCTCAGCTTTAGCTAGTGACGGGTCTAAAACGCGGTAGCTAATCTGTGCACAACATGAAACCGAAATCATCAACAGGGTCTGTAGGTCATACTTTTCACGTAACTCGGGGGTGATGTAGGGCATGTGCCACTCCTGATAGCCTAAAGTAGTAGGGTTACTACTATCTAAGGCCGTACTCAGTTGCTCGGCAAGCACTCGTATCTCAGGCTGTGCGTCTTCATGGTCGCGTAACCATAAGAAATTCGCCCACTCCGTTGATGTAACCAAAACCTTCATTGTTTGGAACGTTTCTAATATACGATTCGAGACTTGCTTGTGTAGCGATACTTTTTCCATCGCCCAATGTAACCCGCAGGCCACATTCGATGCACCGCGCCACATAGTCCGCGCTAAGCGTAGTTTCATACCGTGCAGGCTGTTTTTCGCTTGCATGCCACGCTGGTTCTCGCCCCAATGCACGGGCAATGCTGGTTCTTTCCATACTTGCTCTCTTACTTTCTTCGCAGGTATTGCGCGGGAGCTTGCGGCGTTACGTGAAAAGACACGGTGCGTCATAAGCTCTGCGTGTATAAACCTAGGATATTGTAGTTCAACTGTAGTGATTCGTACACCATTTGCTATTGAGTCTGTTATTACATTTGCTGTTATCATGATTATTAGTGTTACTGCTTAAGCCATTCGTTAAAATTTACAACATGTATAAGAAGTCTACCATCCTGCGCTCTGCGCCAATGCTTTTCCTCAAACAACTGTCCACGCTTTATCTTGCTACGTAGTGCGGCGACAGTATAACCTGTCGCGCTAGCCATAGCGTTAAGTGTCACCCACTCAATACCTTTAGCCATCATATTTTATCCCAGCACCAAAGCTTCAACGGAGATAGGGAACAACTCCAGCTGCTTAGCGCGGCTAATAAGCATGTCGTAGTCGCCAGATGATGCCCAAATGAGGGAAACCAACATTTCAAACTGCGCTTTGGCGAACTCGTCAGCTACTGTAGATAGCAGGCGAGTAAGGTGTGCAGCGGTAGCACAGCTAACTAGAGTAGGGCGGTGTACCAGTGCGTCGCGTATATAATAATTCCGCTTACCTTTTTCAAGGTCAGTAACATCTTTCAGGCCATAGCGCCAAACGTATTTGAACGCATTACCTAGTGCAAAATCCATATGCCGTATGAAGTTGATTGCCTCAATACCACGAGTATTGTAATGAGGCGCTTTTTCTATAATGTCAGTGTTAATACTTATTTTTTCAGTGTCCGGCATTAGATAGTCCTGCGGGTTCTAACCGCTTACTTAAATAGTCTGCCCCTTTGGTTCGGATAGTACACACACACGACCCGACTAACGTCGTCTTCTGGGTCGACTAAATAGCGTTTACCGCCTTGCCAAAGTTGCTCTAAAATCTCCCAGCCTTCTTCGGTTTCTGCTAAAGTACCTACGACGTTAGGGTTCTGACCCCCACGCACATAAAAAACACTTTCGTTCTCGCGTACTGACCCTTTTGGGTTAATCAGTAACATTGATCCTTTTGGCAGCGCGTAGTCTTGGTAGTCAACCTCGACAAGATACGATTCCTCGCTCTCAAGTATAGTCTCAACGAATAGAGATGAGACACTAGGCTTGCGGCCTGATAAAGTTGTCTTAACCTTAACAGGGCGTCCCTTGACTGCGCCGTTTTTCACGCCAAGGTTTTCAAATTCTGTACCTGTAAAAGCAGTGAACTTCGTGAGAAAGTCAGTGTTTAGTGGTATAGCACCCCTAAGATACTGGCTGAAAGCCGATTGGTTCATACCCATTGCCTTTGCCGCTTTTTCTTGGTTAAGCGCCTCAGCATTTCTATGGGTAGACCACGCTAGTTGTACTTTTTTTAGTACGTCGTCACTATATTCCATTCATATTACCCGTTGTGGTTGCTTTGCTTATAGCAATAGTAACAGTGACACTGTTATTTGTCAATGTACTGCTAAGCCTTGCTAAGCCATGTCTACCAGCGGGATCGGCATCCAGCCTGTCTACTCAGGTCACAGTAGATTGTTGGCCAGCACCCCTATTTTAGTAGTGTTCGTAATGAACATGGCTATTGCGTCATAGTTCAGTGTTTTAGAGCGTTCAGCAAATTGTTCAGCCGTTATACCGTTTACCCACTCTTCGGGGTCGGTTAGTACAACGCCGCACACTTGTCGTTTGTGTTTAAGTGATTCGCAGCCTATTACCACCGCTGCAAGTTCTTTGGCCTCAACGCTTTCCTGTAGCCACATAAGCTGCTGCTGTGATAGGTTGGGCACAATTAGTGTACTTGGTCGCTTAGGGAGTGTTTTAATGAACTTGTACTCAATCCAGAGAGGGCGGACACCCTGTCTATGGCGGTAAAAAGCATCAGGCACACCGCCTGCGAAGTTATCGTTAATCTTCCATGATCGCATTATGTCAGCGGGCAAACGCTTTCCAATGTTTGCCGTGTATTGCGATTCAATCATTATATGCCTAGTGCATCAAAGCGTTTAAACAAGGTCAACGCCTGTGCTTTTGCATCATGTAAAGCATGATGTGCAATCTCAGGTTCGATGTCCGTAACATTTGGTGTAAGGTAGCGCAGCGTTCTGTAGCACAAGTCGCCTTTGTGTGTCCAAGGCAGCTGGGCATTACACGCTTTGTAGGCTGCCTTTAGTAGCGCGTTATCCATTATAGAGCCATTGCCCCATATATTGATTTCGGCTGCCGAGTATTGGCCTGCTTGATAGTCGATGAACTGGCTTAACTGGCGCAGGGCATCAGCTATTCGTGGAAAAGCGTTGTTATTTTTGAATTGGGCACGGGCTGCTTGGTCTTGCTGCATCCACCACATAACGGTGTCTGCATTGATATTCAGTCCAACTGTTTGGCAACTCTCTAGGCTAACCTTAATGTAGAACTCGTCGCCAAGCTGTCGGGCGGCAATGTCCATCGGTACTACGCCAATCGCAATGATAGCGTCACCTGATTCTGTACCCATTGACTCTAGGTCAACCATGAAATCTTTAAACATGAATTTTTCCTTCTTGTCTGACCCCTCTAGGTCGAGCGGCTGCACCATAATGGAACAATTAACATTTGAAAAGTAAAAAAGTGTAGGATGGTGCAACTGTTAACACTGGGTTCAAGTTAAGTGTGAAAGTTGATCAGTTCGTATACAACTAATACTTTTAGGTTACAAAAAAAGCCGACCCTTGTGAGGTCGGCCAAAGCCCTAAGTGGAGGGCTTTAATTATGCAGCTTCGGCTTTGTTTGCAAACATAGCGTCGTACATTTCAACAGCTTGCGCGTATAACTCATCGGGAGCATGAGCGACAAGTGATACGTCAAGGTTGAAGAAATTACCTGAGCTATTAGACTCAGACACAACGCCAAGTTGCCAAACACAACCAAAGCGAGGGTTGCCTTGTTTTTCTTCGCCAGCGATAAGTGTGTTCCACGTTCGTGACTTTTTGGCTTTAACCCCCGGCATATCAAGAAGAGCAACCGACTTCGGATTGCCTTCGTCGTCTAGCACTAACACTAGATGAGTTGGGTTCTCTGAGATGTCATGGTCTTTAGCCGCTAGACCTTGCTCTTCTAACGCGTCATAAGCTTCAACTTCGGTGTCGAACGAGCCAACCATACCGCCGCCTAACTTACGTTTGCGCCATACTACAATCTTGCGAGTGAAGTTTAAGTTTATTACGAACATTGACGTGTGAAGTTCTTCTGTAACACTGTTCATGATCATACCAGCTTGAGCACCATCAACGCGACGAGCGTTGCCTGGTTCTACTTCTGGGTTAATCATTTGAAGAAGTTTCAAGCGAGGGATTGCAAGGTCAGCTGCTGTTACGCCTTCTGAACCACGACCCACATACGCGCTACGCTCTTCGATAGTTGCTACACCGCCAAAACGCTCATCTTGTACTGCTACTTCTGTTTTCTTCGACATAATATTTATTCCTGATTATTGGTTAATTTGTTAATTCGATATTGAGTCAATTCGACCCGCTAAGATCAATAAACCCCCACAAACTGACTAGGTAAGCGGGGGTGAGCAAGCAACCACAACAAGTCACATAAGAGAGAACTAGTTAAGGTCGCATAGTAGTGTTACTACTAATTTAAGTCAATAGTAATACTAATTAATTTTTACGTACTGATATTTTTCGTACTTGAATAGGTGATACACCAACAAGCGATTCGCCTGTACTTAGCAGCTCTCTGAAAGGCGCTGCGTTGATTTTGCGCTGTAGGAAGTAGAACGCATCGTTATCTTTAATGTACTCGTACAATGCCTCCCAATCGGTTACAGAGGGCTGTGTTTCTTCGGCCATAGACACAGAGCCAATGCCCGCGTATGACACCTTTTCGCCCACTTCTAGCGTGGCCTTTAGGAAGTTCTCAAGCTCGGCCTTGCGTTCTTTGAGTGCCTTTAGCTGCTCGGCCTCGATCAAAGCGATAGCGCGGCGTGTGTTAAACAGCTCGGTAACAACAGCCTTGCGGTCTGGTAACTCGCTAGCTGGGATGGGTTCTCTAAGTTCTACTGGTAATTCTTCTGCTGCTGACATGTTTATGCTGCCTTCTTATCTTCAAGTTGGATTTCGTCCTTTGGGGCGCGACACTCGGCCTCAAAAAACTCGTGTAATTTGTTCATTGCTAAGTCGAACGCCTGTACTTTTGTGACAGGTGTTGTTTCGAGCTTGGCCGTTAATCGCTTGCACTCAGCCGTAAGCTTAGTGATTTCATCAAGGTTGAAGTCTGTCATGGCTTTCTTTAGCCCTTCGTGCGCTTCATTTAACTTCTCGCGGGTGTCTTCAAAATCGCCGCCGAAGTCAACAACTTGCTTGCGGGTGTTACGAACGTCCTTTACCACCTCGTTAAAAGCTTCAAGGTCGAAGTCTGTTGCAGTGATAGCGAATTTGTTTAATGGTGCTTTGTTCATAATAGTTCTCTCTTTAGTGATATTTGTTAGGCTGCTTGCGACAGTCCTGCGATAGTGTTTAGTAAGTCAATCATATTCATTTGCTTGTCGAGCATCTTTGCGTAGACAATTTCCTCTACGGTGTCCTCGGCAGCAATGTGGATAATCTCGGTCTTACGTTCTTGGCCTGTTCGTATTATGCGGTGGTTAAACTGCTCATACAGGTCGGCACGATAGGTTGGACTGGCCCATATCACACGGTTTGCGACTGTTAGGGTTAATCCGTGTCCCGCTGACTGCGGGTGTGCGAAAATTACTTGAATGTTACCTTGCTGAAATTGGTAAACGATTCGGTTACGCTCAAGTGTTGGGGTGCTCCCATCAATTACAGCATATTTTAGTCGGCGTTTTGTGGCCTCTGCTACAAGGCCATCGCGTTGGTGTGTCCAGTTGAAGGCCACTAATGCGTGGTCAGTCTCTTCAACTAAATCAAGCACCAACTCGTAACGCTCTTTGTGTACGTTAACTACTGAGCCATCTTCGTTGTACACGCCACCTGATAACGTCTGTAGAAGTTTCTGCATACGTGATCCAGCATGAACAGCATTAAGCATTTCGCCACTTTCCAGCGCCAGTACCGACTCGCGTTTCAAGAACTCATAGTCGCGGCGCAGTTTAGGTGGCAGCTCAACAGATACCTCGCGGTAAATGGTTTCTGGCAACTCCTGCACGTCATTTAGGGCAACGCGTGAAGTAATGTCAGAAAGCATAAGGGTTACATGGTCAGCTGCACCTTCTTTGTCTTCCCACTTCATCGCCCCAGCGGGTGCGCCAAGTACAGGTTTCGGGTCGCATACTTGCTGGCGAAAACCAAAGAAGTTCTTGCCTAAGCGTTCGCCTCGGTCAATTAAGAAGGCCAAGTGCCAAATGTCCAATATGGTATTTGGCGAAGGTGTGCCAGTCATTAATGCCATTTTGCCAATGTCACCGGCTATTCGGTTGATTGATTTTGAACGCATAGACGCACGGTTTCGGAACGCATCGCCTTCGTCGACAATCAATACATCAAAGTTTGGGGCTAGCTCTTCATTGTCGATCATCTTCACAGTGTCGTGGTTAGTTATAACCCACTGTGCGTTACCTTTTAGGGCTTTGCGTTTCTTGGCCGCTGTCCCTGAGGCAATGGCATAGGTGGTTTCGGGCCAGCCAAAACGTAGGTCTTTAGCCCATGCTGGTGTCAAGATAGACAGGGGAGCGAGTACAAGTACACGCGCCTCAGGCCAGTAAGTCTTTACAGCATGAATGCAGGCCAGTGTTTTACCTGTACCGCAGCCATCGAAATTTAGCACCCGCTCGTTTTCACCCCATAAACGGGCAAACGATGCTTGATGCCCGAATGGAGTAAATACTGGTTTAGGCTTTTTAGGCAACATCTAGCCCCCTATAGTGGTCGAAACCACACGCGCCGTTACCGTAAGCCTTGCCTTCTTTGTTCGTATTGCAGCCGTACTCACAGAATCTACATGTGTGAGCGTTGGCCGAAGGGATGAAGTCCTTGGTCGTAGTCAACTTCTTGGCGCGGTTGTGCATGCGTAGGATTAGCATCCCCAGCTGGCGGCGGTTAAAGGTACGCAACATCTTGATACCTTCATCTATGTACCAGAACTCAACGCGAAAAACGTCTAGCTCAGGGTAGCGATACATAGCATGCAGCGCGTAGCTCAAGCCTTGGTCAGCGTGTTTCATTTCGTTGCCAAACTTGCGGCCAGTTTTGTAGTCGATAATGCGACATGAGTGCTCATCTTCCAGCACGAACGCATCCAGTTTTGCACGACCCCAAAGCTCGTCGTCGTCCCATTCACATGGCGACCAGTCTTTGCGGATGCCCCAGTTTTCTTCCATTGTAACTTTGCCTGCGCGGAACTCTTCGCGTAGTGTGGTAAAGTCACCTGATAGCTGGTCGAACTTGGTGCGCGGGTCGGCTGGTAACTCAGCAATATTTCCTCGTACCCATTCTTCGCAACCATCGTGAATCAGTGTACCGCGCTGTGCGGCCTCGCCTGACTCAACATAAATCTTATCTACTTTGCCTAGCTTTACTGCCCACTGACAGTTTTCAAACTTCTTGAGTGTTGAGAACGACCAAGCTCGGACTGCGGCAGTAGGGAAGTCGATGACCATTGCGCCTCGGACTTCTTCGCGCGTTTCTTTTGCTTGTTTAAGTGCATTCGATAGAGCATTTAGGCTACCTGCTTTTTTGACAGTGGGTGATGGAGCCTGTGTAACCACAGACTGTTGATTTGTTGCTTTGGCACGAGCGCCTAGCATTGCTGCTAGACCCTCTTTATTTGCTGCTTTGTCGACGACTACAACTTCTTTCTCAATCGACTTCTGGCCTGTTTCAAGTGCCTTGGCCTTTAGCTTTTCAGCAAAGTTCATTTACGCTGCTCCTTGGCATGGCGGCGAAGAAATGCTGCACAGTTATCAAGGCCAATATACACATTGTCTTCGTAGGCAATGGCTGGTGCTGAGCGCAGGCCATGCGGGTTCGAGTCAGCAATGTCTACTTTGGTTAAAGTTGTATTGGTGAATGTCGCGTAGGTGATAACATCGTCACAGAACTTACATGTCTTTGACGTGTAAAGAATAGGGTTGGTCATAGGTTAAATCCCTCGTTCGAGTATATTTCGGGTTCAGCGGACTTCTCTAACATTTCTCTGGCCTCAGCCATTGCCTTGTCAAAGTCGTTGCTTGTTCTTTGATTTGCGTTGATAGATGCCACGTTCTTAGGTAACGAACCGTTGGCCTCTCTAATTTCTTCTAAAATGTCCAAGTCGCTGTATGTCCACACAACTTCAACACAGCGAGGGCGAGAAGGTAGTGCCTTATGCGCCCCGACAGGATGAGACTTGCGTTTCTTTTCAACGTCATGGGTTGATAACATGCGGGATAGCGCGTTATCTGATATTTCTTTGCCCGCTAGGTAGCTGTAGAGCATCCGTAGGTCTTCGGGCAATATGTAACAAGGTTTGCCTGTATTCACATGCTCTAGGTTCGCGGTTAAGAACGTCTTAACGCGGGTCAGCTGGGCGAACTCTTTAGGTTCAAGGTTGGCTGCTGACTTATCCAAAATACCAATGAATGAGCCAAAATCACCATCGCGTAATGAAGAGAAAAAGCTATCAGTCGCGCTCATACCTGCTTTCTGCGTGTCGATACGTGCTTGGTTCATTAGAATTGAGCTGGCTTGGTTCATGTCGATTTTGAATGACCGTAGGTAGGTGGCAAAAGCGTGTAGTTCGCCTTTGATCAAACCATCGGTGTGCTCTCGGTGCGCCTTTATGTAACCTAAGCGTGTTTCAAGGTCGCGCTGCTGTCTTGGTGCAATGTTGTAGCGTCGTTTATCTGACACAGGCATAGCATCAAGGTCATTCGTTGCAAAGATGAAGTTCAGGCGTTGTGTAACCTCGCGCTGTTGTTGCTGCATCTTACGCAACATCATGGTTGGCTCTGTGATGCGCGTTTTAAGTAGCGAGGCTGCTTTGGTTAAGCTGGCCGCACCGCGCATGTTGAACTCATCGACCATGAGTAGCATTAAATCTTCCATCCAGCCGTTGAACTGGTCGTCTGCAATACCTTGTAACGTGTTCTGCGCTACATATTGCTGGCCGATAAGTGGGCGTAAAACAGCTTTGAATAACAAGCCTTTACCTGTGCCCTCTGTTCCGTGAACAAGCCATGCTGTCTGCGTCTTATCACGTTTCTGCATGATGAACGCCATCCAGTTGATGAAGTGCTCAAAACAATCCATATCGTCGCCCAACATGTTCAGGATAATCTCTGATATAACAGGGCAGTCGTAGTGCAGCATCCAAGCATTGCCATACGTTAATGTTTCTGGGTATGGGTGCTCAGTCTTCTCGCGCATGTAAATAGATGGCTTGAAGCGGTTGATGTAGTCCTTATCCCCAACTGAGAATTTGGTTTCTTCACGATTTGGGTCAAGTGTTATGTGCATCGCAGGTACGGGGTCGGGTACTAGCTGGCCGTAGTGCTTTAACCACTCTTCGGCTACCTGTGCGTTGCGTCGCTCGTTAAGCTCAACAATCTCGTCGTTCTCGCGGTCGTACTCCATCGTGATATATGAGTCAGATGTTTGGTCGATGAACATAGAGCGTTGCACCTTGCGGTAAACGCCTTCTTCGTCCTTCACTTCTTCGTATGCTTCACCATAACGCTCTACGTGTTTAGCGTAAGCCTCAGGGTCAGCAGACTTGAACATAAAAGCGGGTTCGTCTGGCACGAAACAGCGCACAACTTCTGGGTTTGAGCGAGCTACCCAGTACGCATTGTTCTTGCTACCACCAACGTTGTAACGCACAAACTCGGAATCTTCGTAGGCAAACTCCATGCGAACCGGTGGCGGGTTAGCCATTACGTTCATTGGTCTGCCATCTACGTTAATGCGCGTGAACTTCGGCTTGTGACGAGTGATGCCCGCCTCTTGCTGTAGTTCCTTAATCTTGGTGTCACGTATTTGGTTGATTGCATCCATTCGGTCATGAATGCTCTCAAGTAGTGGGTCCAAATTAAGCAGTGGTTCGTCCTTGTCAACTACCACGAAACGCTCGTCGTCATTGGCGAAGGGGTTAGGCTGCTTGGGTCCAAAACTTGGTGGTGCAACATAGATAAGTCGTGATGGCTCAGCTAGGCAAGGGTCAATTACACTCTTTAATCGTGTCTTAGTTTTGGTTAACTTTAAACGCTGGTAAATATCCATTTGTGAATAGTTAAGCGAGGTCAACCAGTCCTTTAACGCACGGTGCGAAACAGGGTTCTTCAACAAAAAGTGTATGTGTACCGACACCTCATCTTGGTTCAGGCCAAACGAGCTAGAGGCCATCGCCATATACGAAACGCCATGCAGTGAAGTCGGTAGCATTTCAATTACCGACTCGGCCACATCACGCACGTCAGATGTACGGTAACGCTCTTTAACATCACCTTTCAGCTTAAGGCCATCAACGTCTAACACTAAAAAGCTAGTGCGAGCGTCTTGATCAACCATGTTACGGCGTGACTCATACACTAAAGGGCGGGTGAATAAGCCCTTGTACAGTGCTCGCCCGTACTTAGCGTTCTCAAGGATTAGGCTGCGGTAGCCCTCCAAACCTTCTTCTTCTACATTCAACTCTGCTTCATGCGACGTCAGCTTTGCAGCAAGAGGGTATGAGCGAGAACTGCCGTCCGCTAGGCCGATAGTCTTGCGTAATGGCCCTATTTTGCTGTGCGCGGAAACAAAGTGTAGTTTCATCGTATTTATGCCTCCCTTGGGTATTTGTCGAAATCGTCTGCACAATCTGCGTCACAGAACAATTGGTTCGGGATATGTACCAATGGCTCAGCGCAGTTGTAACAGGCTTCTTTGGGTTCTAGTCGCACAGTAACTATCCGTGCGTTCTTGAGCTGAGCGGCAAGCATAAACTCTTGCTGCTCAACAGATCTGTCTATGAAATCGGGCATATTATTTTTGTGTTTATTAGTAGGCTGTTAGATAGTTTAGCAGTGTTACTAATAACATTCACTAGTTTTAAGCCGCCGCTTTGAATAGTGGATGTCCTAAGAAACGGGAAACGCGTGCTTCACGCTCTAGTACAATTGCAGGCGCATTAGGCTGGCTGGCCGATTTAATCGCAGCGTGTGTTGACCAATATGTCAGCGTGTTAAAGAACGCCCACATCGTTTTGCCAAGTGTGCCACTCTCTGCTAACCATATGTCGAACAGGCGGGTGTTCATGGCCGCAGAACCACGAGAAAAAGCCTTAATTAACGCTATGGCCTTATCGTCCGTACAAAGCTCTTTAGACCATCTTCGCCATTGCTCGCCCATTCGCATGAAGTTATCGACAGAGGCCGCTACACGCGTTTTTACTTCATCTACTTGGAATCCTGAGGTGTGGCGAGCAACATAGTTTGATACATCATCACCAACGACCATACCGTTAGCACACACAAGGCGATAACCACCCATGTTGATACGCAGGTTCGTTGACCCATCGTAGCTGTTAATTACATTTAGTCGCAGGTTGGTAACGTCACGTCGCCCACGGCCTATGCTGATTTTGTGCTCAGGGAAAATGTACGAACGTATCGAGCGGCCACCTTCATAGGCAACAGAGTCGACAATCTGCATGCCGCTAGTGTCCAATGCCTCAGAGCCACGGATAGCTGAGTCAACGCGGTCGTACACATCGGCATTCTTAATCAGTGTGTAGCGTTGGCCGTGTACTGCCAGCACTGTGTTCGTGTCTTTGCGTACAATAGCCTGCAAGTCACGGTCTGGTAAGCCTGTTAACTCGGTTAGTGGTCGGCATTCAACGGGGAAGAACAGGCCAGCCGACGCGTGTATTTGCGCTGCTGATTCTTTGGCATGAACTAAGTTTAACACTGCTGGTTTTGTGGGGAACTTCAATACTGCGCTCATTTTAAATCCTTGTGGTGTGGTCTTTTATGCTAAAAAAGGGCACTAAAATGTGCCCTGGTCTTATTGTTAATGCCCGGGGTTAGTCGAGCCGTGATGTGACCCATTTGCCATTGTCGCGTACTGCGGTTATGCCATATGGGTACATGATTACTTGGTCGTCGCTGTCTATGTCTCGGATCATAATGATTGGGACAAGCGGCTCATCTTGCGGGTAGTGGTACACGTAGTTCTCGTCCACGGTTGCCTCGCTGCTCCAATTAGTGCCATAGACGTAGTTGTCGTCTAAGTTCTCGCGGAAGGTCTTGCCTCCCTCGGTGGCGAACTTCGGTATGAGGCCGCAGTATTCAATCATGTCCTGTGGTGACATCTCGGTATTAAACACCGTGGACTTTGCTGGGTTAGTCTCGATTACGTAAAACTTTTCCCCAACGCGGATTGCACCTGTTTGATTATTCTTCATTTCATTTCTCTCTTACTGCAAGTATTACAAGGGTGGCTGCTAGGTAAATGTCACCCGCTGTTACGGCTGCTGGGTCACGGCCAAAGAAGTCACCAAGTACGCTAATGGCTAGGAACGCAATGCACATGAACAAAGGGTCTAAAAGCCACTCAGAAAGGGCGCTAACGTACATTTTAAGCTTATTCATTTAGGTCACACCGTGGGCAGTCAAGCTCAACAACGGCCATTTCTGAGCCATCGGGCATAACTGATTTGGTTTGTCGGTAGCTTGGGCGTAAGAACTCATTGCACTTCAAGCAGCGGCGGTTGTGCGTTTGCTCACGGTCGCCAGCACCATGCACCGGCTCGTGGTTTGCGTACTCGATGAAAGGGTGAAACTCGCCCTCAATTCGGTTCGCTACGTGTTTCTGTGCCTTCTTTAAGTTAGGGAACACCATAATGATATCGTCACTGTCTTTAAGCACCTTAGGCTCAGCGTCAGGCATTACTAGGAGTACGACAGTTGGCTTTGTCGTTGCGAAATTGTTTGGTTTTGACATGTTATGCCGCCTTCTTTATTTCTTTGATGAATTTGGTTGCCACTTTGTTACGCTGGCAGTAATCAAGAATGTGGTCTTTGGCTATCTGCGAATCCAGCTCAGTAGGTGATGAGTTAGACGCCATTGCCCAATTCACATCGCCAGAGGCTGTTAAGATGCCTTGGCGCGTGATGCCACGTTCGCGGTGGTGGAACTCAAGGACAGGCGTGTGCGCTATGCCACCAAAACCGTTGTCTTTGTTCACGAACATGTGCGGTATCATACGAATGCTGTTGCCCGTTACAGGGTCAACGTAAAATGGCGCGTAACCTTCGGCCTTCATCTTACGGGCAAGCTCAGTGGCGTTCTTCATGGCCTCAACCTTCTGCTTGCGGGCGGCTTCAACATCGGCCTTAAGCTCAGCAATCTTGGCTTTCTGGGTCTTGTTCACTTTCTCTAGGCGCTTAGGGTCAAGCTGCTGTAACAACTTCAACTCGGCACGTAACTTCTGCACCTCGGCACGGTCAATACCTTTGTGCTCGATGGCCTTATCAATCACGTCGCTTTGTTTGTTCAGCGTCGCGTTCTTCTTATTAATCACTGCTTGCATGTCGTCAATCTGCGCTTTGAGTTCCACGATGGTTAGGTTCTCGATTCGCAACTTGGTGCACTCAGCCTCAAGCTCTTCGATGCGATCAATGGCCATATTAAATTCGTCAACGGTTTCGTTGTGTGCCGCGGCTACTTCGATTATCTGTTTTAAAATGCTCGTTGCGCTGTCTGCGATATTTTGTACTGACATGTTCATTTCTCTCTGTGTTGGGTGAAAAAAGGGCAGGGGGTGTCCAGTCCCCTGACCCTCGGGTTCTCATTTGTTACTTGGAGTATTCTTTCGCGTAGCCACCTTCGTTAGCTAGCGGTAGGTCGGATGCCCAATCTGGTGCAATTGACATATTGCGTTCCATAATGGCAAACGCTTCATCTTCGCGGCCTTCACGTAATGCAGCCAATATCTCATCGTGTACGCTGCCCATTACCCAACCTGTGCCTGTGTCGCTAAGGTCGCGGTCAACAGATACAAGCTGCTCGGCTAGAATGTCACGCGCCGTTGCTTGGGCGATGTTCTCAATAAGCAGGCCGTGCCATAGGTATTTCAATAGTGGATTGCCCCAGCGGTCGTACTTGTCTGAGTCAAAAACCACTTTCATTGATACACCGTTGCGGGTTTCTTCACCTTTGTAACGTGCGTTGCTGTACTGCAATACTCGGCCTGATGGCAGCTCAACCGTGTCCTTGCGGGCAATGAATGAGTTGTTAGGACCAAAGGCCAGCTCGCCACCGTTAACGATTACAGGCATCACGTTATTCGCTAAGTAGTGCCACATAGCCTTGATTGCGTAGTGCTTGAGGTCGTAGGTGTTCTTTACGTTCTTACAAAAGTTGTCGTCTTTGAACATGGGTTCCATGCCCATAGGGCCACTTGCTAGGTACTGCTGGAATCCAAACCAACCCATCGAGAAACCTAGGCCTAGTGCCGCAGCCTTACCCATTTGTCGCTCGTCGGGGTGGGTTTTCTTATTCACTTCATAACCGAATATGTCCGTAGCGATTGCGCTGTATAGGTCATAATTTGGATCGTCACGAAAGTTCTCTAACAGGTCTGTTTGCCCACAAAACCACAAGTTCACTCGTAACTCGATGTTCGATAAGTCACACACGCCGATTTGATAGTGCTCTGGTGCGAGCATTGACAAGCGGTGCTTACCGCCTCGCGTGTTGTTCTGCTGGTTAAGGCGTTGACCACCTGACCAGCGGCCTGTCTGCCCAGCCCCATAGTAGTTGAGGAAAAATGGCATACATGCGTTGTTGAACCCACGGCCACGGAAGGTGTTAGATACGCTAATCATGCGCTCTGCACGGCTCTTGGCAATGGTAGACTTCACTCGTTCACGGGCTTTATAGAGCACTGCATATTGCGGGTTATCTATTTGCAGGCGAATGTACTCAGGGTCTCCCTTGCCTAAAGCAGGTGACAACAGCCCCGTAGTCTTCGATATTTTCTTAGGCACACGTAGGTCAAACTCGCGTAACAGTGCTTCATACTGCGGGTTAGAACCGAATGTCTTAGGTGAAATGCCCAAAATATTGTTGTCGTTACAGAACTGAATGGCCGCAACAACAGCTTCACCATCTTTGCGGGTTTCATCTGCGATCACTTCTTCAAGCAAGTCGTTTCGTATGTCGAACTGCGGCTCAATTGCTCCACGTAACGTGATGTGCATGGCGCGAATCTCGGTGCTCGCTGCAAGACCGATACGGGCGATGTAAGCTAAGAACAATCGACGTAACAAGTTAACGTCTTGTCGGCAATACTTGGCAAGTGATTCGTGTTGGCGCGGCGTAATGTAGTCATACATAATCCCATCAACGTCAGCTAAGTCGTTGCCTTTTCGTAGTGCAGGGTCGTCAGGCCATTCGTCTTTAGCACACGCATTAAGTGATGCTGGCTTGTGGGCGGCTAGGTACTTACGCATCAACATGGTGTCAAAGTAAAAGTCGAACTTAACACCATGAATCCAATTACAAATAGCACCGTCGAATACCGTATTATGAGCAACAAGACCAACGCGTAAGCCATCAGCTCTGGCGTCTTTCAGCTTTTGCATCTGTGATTTATAGTAGTCTTGCCCATGGCCGTAACTGATTTCATCGTCTAGGTCGATAACAGCACCTAAACCTGTCTCATGGAATCTGTCACCTAAAATGTACTCAGGGTAGGTCAGCGTTTTAAGGCTGTACGACTTAGTGCCTTCGTTAGCCCGCGACTTGTAGAATGTTTCCCAATCAAGGAAGACGATAATGTCGAGGCCAAATGACTTCTTAATTACTTCAAGTGCCACGCGGTCGTCTTGGGTAAAGGCGCTCATTAGCGCGCCTCCTCATCTTCAACTTCTAGGTCATGCTCTTCGACTTCATCGAACGTGTCGGTGTCGTCTTCGTCGCCACGTAAGATGCTGTCTAGCGATAAGCCTTCTTTCTGCTCTTCGCAATACTCAGCAGGGATAATGGCCGCAAGGTCTGGGGCTTCATCAATCACTGTGCGTAACGTCTTATGCGTTTCTAAGTAGGCGGTTATGCGCTGCTCAATCTCGTCCGCTTGCTTTTGGACAAGGGCACTCTTAGGGAACAAGCCCATTATGCGCTCTTCAAACATTGGCAGGTCAGCGAACAGTGTGTTGTTCACGTTGCCAATCTGGTAAGCGTAAGGGATAGGCATAACGTCACCGAACTCAAGGTTCATGATTGACGTGCGGTCTGCACTTGTTACCGTAATATGCGGGGCAGTGGGCAATGTGCCTTCCATGATGGTCGTTACGTCTTGGCCGTCAGCACACAAGTTGCCAATGCCGTACATATCGAACAGGGCAGCGTAAACTTCACGGCCAAGTGTCGCAAGCTCTGCGTTAAGGTTGTCGATGCGTTGACCCATTTGCGCTTTAACAACAGCCTGTGCAATCTTGCGGCGGTTGTAGGCATTAAGACGTAAGCCTAATTTTATTTTTTTCATGGTGGTTATTCCTGTATTGGAGTAGGTGTTAGTGACTTGTGGCAACGCTACTCAGTAATTAAGTAGCGTTACTGTTAATGCTAAGCGTCAAGGTGCTCGGCTAGCTGCTTAAGGGCTGCGTCGCACTCTTCGATACAGAACTTAAGGGCTTTGGCACTGGTTTCGATGCCGTCTAATTCTTTACGGTAAAGCTCAAGGTGGCGGATGGCTTGGATTGCCTCTTGCTGGCTCATGGCCTGAACGTCTTTGCCATAAACATACGTTACACACTTCACAGGCTCTTCCCCAAAGAAACCGTGTGGTGCTGGTATCTGAGGTGCTTGTGCTTGCTTTGCGTTTGTTAACTGGCTTTGAAATGGTGTCATGGTGTTTTCCTATAGAGCTTGGGTAAATGTCTCAAGCACACGTACTGCGGCTTGAAGTGCTTTGATTCGGTCGTGTGCTACAAGGCGCTCTGCATGTGAGGCATCCTGCGAGTTGCGTAACTTTGATAAGCCTTCGGTCAGCTCTTCGAGACACAGGGCAGCGGCGTTGATACTGTCGGTTGATGTAGCGTTGGCGCTGCTCGGGCCTGCGGTGACTAACAGCTGATTGGCAATATCAACAAGGACATGTTCGTCAACGCGCTTCGAGAACATGTCGTATATTGCTTGACCGTGGCGGTGTGACTCAACAAAGTCAACAACGAACTCCATTACGTAATCTTCGTCAACGTCACCTAATACGGTTTCAATGTCGTTGCCATCTTCAATCGCGTCGCTCATCACTTCTTGGAGGTCGACTGTTACGTCGCGTGACTCTATGTGTGAGTCTTCAAGGGTAAATCTGCTAAAGTTAGCCATTAAAATGCTCCTAAATGCTGCTTTAATATAAGGTACTCGTCATATGACACTTGCTGTGCGCCGTCGACAACATAGGTAAAAATGTCGTCAATGTAGGTGTCTGCTCGGTGCGGGTACTCTTCCAGTTCGTTGTGTGACTCGGCAGCTAGGGCACTGGTTATAGCCTCCGCCCCGTTATAAGCCTCACCTACCAACTCGATTCGCTTTTCGTAACCTCCGGTATGAACTTGAATGCTTACGACAAAAGGGTGTGTGGTCATGGTTATCTGTACCCCCAATGATCATACCAATCATCTCTAGGTGGGGCTGACCCGTGCTCTAAAACATAGGCCGCGCGTTCTTTCGCAGCGTCTAAGTCGTCAGGCCACCATGGAGCGAATAGAAAATCCCACTCTGTACTGAAAAAATCATAACCACAGATGTCGGATGAGTAGTGTGTGAAGCTAAACACGTCTTCCGACCAAAACTTAGTTGGGAATCCATCAAGCGCGGCTAGGCGTCCCGCGAGGCAGAACGTAGTGCCGCACTCATGCGCCTTCTGCTCCATGTATTCGGGGTCACGGTGTACGTTGATACTGCTAAAGTTCACCATGTCGATGTTAAAAGGCTCAAGGTCTAAGATTCGTTGAGCTGTAGCCTGGTACTTGCTTTGTGTGGTCATGGTTATGCCGCCTGTGCTACACGGCTCTTGCTCACAAACAGTGACTGTGGGCGTTGGCGCGCGTTAATATCTTTATGGATTTGCATGTAATTCCACATGCGGCCACCGTTCTCAAAGCTGTGCGAGCGCATACCGGTATAATGCTCGATGTTGGCCGTGCGAAGGTTAACTTGGTCTATGCGGTCGTGTGCCTTAGCATTGTCACGTGACATAGCGCGTACTTGTGTTTGAAGCTTGATGACTTCGTTATTCAAATGGTCAATTTGATTCTGTTGCTCTCGGTTAGCGAACATGGTTGGGTACTCCGTTATCCGTTTGGTGGCGGGTCGCCCCACTTGGAGGACCCGCATAAAAAGGTTACGCAACGCTGTCTTGTGCTGCGGTTTGTGCTTGGCTACGCACTAGGTCATAGTAGTCAGGGTTGTTCATTGCCTGCTCTCTGGCGTCTGACAGTGCGCTCGATAACACAGCATCAGTAGATGCAAGTATTTGGATCAAAGGAGACGCCTCAAACCCCTTATGCGCTGCCGATAGGTGGGTCAAGGCCATAAGGTAATGTGTCGCAAAGGCATTTATTATGTCGTCTGCGGTGTGGGCTGAACTCATAAGCATCGGAACAAGGGAGTCAGCCAGCTTTTCAGTCGGTGGTGTCGTCGCAACAAGGTCGAGCATTGTTTCAGCCAATTCTTGGTTCGGGTCACTGTATGGCATTATGCAGCTCCTGTTTGTGCCGCACGGCGGGCAGTGCAGCGTCTACACTCGCAATTATCCACTTCTTCGTCTTTGCGGCCTGCGTACTCTGTCTCATAGTTGTTGATAATAGACTTGTGGAAAGCCTTATCAGTGGCTAGGTTCGCTCGTAACTGCGACAGTTGGTGCTCTAGGTCCTCAAACACTTCCTCGATAGCTCCGCCAATGTCGCCAAGGTCAAAGTCTTTAAGGGCAGGGGCTGATTCGACAACGAATGATATAAGTGTTGCTGTTAAAATCTTAACGCGTGAACCGTGGTCTGTAACCATGTCCATCATCATGGTCGTGATAGGAACGTACAGCGGTAATGATGCTATGCGATCGCCATCTGTCATGTGTTTGCGGATAGTGGCGCTAAGTTTTTCTGCCATAATAGCGTTTGCTAGAACTGTTTTCATTGCATGCTCTCTTCTGTAGTGGATAGTTAATTAGTGGGTGATAGATTAGTATTTCGTAGCAAATGCTACTGCTAGTAATAACAGCGTTACTACTAACGATGAGCACAGTAAAATAGTTCGTACTATGCGATTCTCGGCCTTACGGCGTCGTTTCATGTATCTAGTTGCGCTAGGTGTCATAAGTCCCTCAGAGGTCGATACGTGGCGTATTCGTTGCCATTCCCATCATATGCAACAACATGGTCGCCATTGAACAGGTAATCCGACACTTTGCCGAATGAATGGCTTGAGCTGCTTGAGCTGTCCGCTGCCGAACTCTCTAGCTTAACGCTGTTGGTCTGCACACGAATAACAGTGCGGGTTACAGTTCTGCGGCCATCGGGCATAGGTCGTGCGAAAGTGGTTTCCCATCTTGAGCCAAGGCTAAGTGCTCGCTTGAACTGTGACAGGTTAGTGATTTTGGGTGCGGGCATCTTGTGCTCTCCGATGGTGGCACTCTAAAAAGTTGCAGCATAGTATAAGCACTGCTAACGCATGTCAACAGTGTTACTACTAAAAAGATTAAGCAGCGATTAGCTGGGTAGCGTCCAGTGGACTAGTAAACAGCGTAGGGTGCTCGGCCTGTGGTTTCAGGAAGTTTGGTAGCGGCTCTAGTCCTGCTTTGGTGAACTCAACAGTGACAGTGCGCCCTACTAACTCGCCTAGGTCGGTCAGGTTCTTGATACCCAATGCGTCCAGTAACATATCAAGCTTTCTTTCCCACAAGGCGCGTGACTTAGGGGTCGTAGCGGCTAACAGGTGGAAGTTGCGGAAGTAATAAACCCCCACTCGGCGGCCATCAAATGAGGCTATGCACTGCATGTTAATTGCTGGGTCGCCTGCGCCGTTTATTGATGCGCCTTCGATGTGAAACTGGTAGTGACCGACGTCGAAATAGGGCTGTTGGTAGCCACGGGTTCTCGTAAATGCGGTACTCATGCTGCGGCCTCCAACTCAACAGGGCTAACAGTAGGTGCGGTAAGGCGGCCTAATGTATGACACAGGGCAAGCATACTCGTAACCTCGCACTGGTAGGCGGTGTCCGTGTGCTCGTGAATTGTCGATTCCCATACGTGGACTGGTGCGCTTTGACTGTTAACTTGTAGCGTAGTTGGCGTTAATAGGGCAGATAACACCGTACCATCGGGTAGTTGGCGGTCGAGTGCGTACCAGCCAGCGGGTAGTCGTGCCGAACGTAGGTCGACAAGCCCAATATCTGTGGCGCTGAACGGTGATGCCGACAGGTCAGATTGCGACAGGTTCGTGTGGGACAGATTAACGCCATCCAATGCAGAGCCTGTGAACTTCGCTTTGTGGGCGTTGGCAAAGGATAAGTCAGCCTCGGCAAAGTTACAGTTGATGAAGGTTGACAGCGAGAGGTCAGCGAACATAAGGTTCATGCTGGCGAAGTGACAGTCGATGAATACTGCATCCGCGAAGTTGCCCGTCTGGCTGCTGGCCGATGTTAAGGTCGTAAAGTCTGTGCCGTGCTCGACACGTTTCATGATTGGGGTCGCTTGTTCTTTCATTGGTAAACTCCTGTTTTGTGGTGGTTGCCCTCTGTTGGGCGGTGAAAGCGGTGATAAAGCAACTTAGTGCTCATTAAGTAAACGAATATCGCAAATCGTCTATTTAATGAACAAAGTGTCCACCTTTCGGGTTTTGGGTGTCCATGTTGCACAAATGTTAGAGGACACTTTTTGCGTCAAGTTAGTTAGTGCTTACTAACCCCCCGCACCCCCATATGACAGTTGCGAAAGAATTATCCCTGTACGTTTGTTGAACGCTGTCCACCTTGTCCACCTTTTTTATACCTAGGATTGGGGAATAGTTTTCTGTCAGAGAGGTGTTAAGGTGTAATATAATAATTAATATATAAATTGAAGCTGGAAAAAACATGGACAAGGTGGACAAGGTGGACAGACAAGCCCACAGCCCCTGTCAGGGCTGGATTTCGAAGGTTTTGTAAAGGTGGACAAATGGCACATAAAGGTGGACACCCCCTGTCAAAAGGTGGACACTCCCCAGCATTTGCCCTCCAGTAATCCGACCCATAGCCTGTGCCACTTGTCAACTAATATCTTGCCACCCCAATCCGCGCCAAATGCCCATAAGTACAACTCAGCCACCGTAACCCGTTGAATGCTAAAGGTTATCTGCTGGCTGTTTTGCAATTATCTATTATTCAGCACCCAACTACCAATAAAGGGCGTTGCTGCGGGAGAGCAGACGCTTAGCCTCGTTCGCTAATTGCCTAGCCTGCTCCGCGTGATGTTTAGCCCGCGCCGGTAAGCCGCGTGACATCGCATCCTTCGCCGCCTGCTCCTGCTGGTAGGCCGCTGTTCTCGCGCTACGTGCTCGCCCAATCATATCTATCTGACTCATGCCCATCGTTATATCTCCTATGCCGCTAACGGTAATGAAGGTTGCACGCTAAGCGTCAGATAACTGTCTATCGCTCGCTGTTGCACCATAATGTTAAAAGCCGCCTGATAATGCGTGGCCGCCAGTCGTCGCTCGCCCAGCAATAGCCAATGCTGATACTGGTTCAGGTGGTGCAGTCCTCGGCCAAGAGCAGCCAACCTATGCTCAAGCTCTCGGCCAGTCGCTGTCGGGTCAGCTATCAAGTGGCGGCGGTGCAACGCGTTAATCGGTGTCATAATATTCTCCAGTCTGTAATGAAGGCCAACCAGTAGAGGCCGACCAATGTGTGGTGAAGGCTAACCAGTAGAGGCTAGCCAATAGGTGTCGTGTGCCAGTCGCCAGTCGATGCGCGGTAAGCTCGTGTCAAGCGGCGAAGGGTCAGCGGCAAAAGGTCAGCGGCAAAAGGTAGAGGTCGCTCGCTACCCGCCACCCGCTAAATAGCCTCTGTCAATCGATACTCTTAAATTCTGTCATATCAGCCCCCCCGCAGAAATAGATTCAAAGGCGAAGCTCTCTCCGGCTTATGTGCAGGAATTAGGGTGATTGCTTGGACTTTAGTGTCAGTCATGGAATCTACCTTGACGCAGGACACAGGACATGCGAAATGAGGAACGAATGGAGGAGCGTAGCGGGCTGTACTAAGTGTACTAAGCGTTGAGGTTAAGTGGAATGTCTGTAAACTAAATCTAAGCTCCCTAATTACCAGCATAACGCCCATTATCCAAACAGAACGCTCATCAACCCTGTCTACGTTGCTTTTATCGAACGAACCAAACCGTCTTATCCGTAGAATCTGAATAACAAACAACGAATAACAAACAACGAATAACAAACAACAAATAACACATACCAAATAACACATAACGATCCTCACTCCTCACTCCTCACTCCTCACTCCTCACTCCTCACTACTCACTACTCACAAACGGTTTGGACTTACTCACATTCCTCACTTCTCACAAGGCAGGGGCTAGTCGATAACCATAGTTCGGCGCTATGGGGCGCGGGTGTGCTGTATGTTCTGGCCTGTCTGTCTCGTGGTGTCAGGTCAAAAAGGTGGGAAGAATAGGGCGAAGGTCGAGCGGGTCAAACACCCAAGACTAGTGAACGTAGTCTGTGTGGCTAACGCTCATTACCTTACCGCTGGCGCGACGCTCGATGTAAGCTTTGGTACGAGCTTCATCAATCATCGTCACGATGCCCTTGCCCGCGCACTTAGCGCACGGAATGTCCTTATTGAACTTGTGCAAGCGGTACAAGCCTGTGCCAGCACATGACTTACACTTCTTACCCATAGCATCTGCTGCTATCTGCGCCACAGACCTGATTTGCGGGGTCTTCTCCGCTACAGGCATAGGTTGACCTATCCACTCGTAGTAACGAGCACTGTAGGCGCGTATACGCACTTTCTCTGCCAATACTGGTGTGCCAGCGGTGACAACCTCAAACATAAAGTTCGCGTCTAGCTCATCGCTGTATAGGTCTGCGCTGTCGAATAGGTCTGGAATTACTTTAGGGGTGTGATGTGAACCGAATTTAAACATGATATATCCTTTTCTAGTAAGTAAGTGGGGCTGACTAGCAGCCCCGATTGGGTGTTATAGGTTGAAAGTTGGTACGTGCATGTTCATTGCATCGTAACGGGCGGTATCTTCGCGTGTGATTAGTTTCTCTTTGCGCTTGGCTTCAAGGAACTTCTTACGCTCGGCAACTAGGTGGGCAAGAGCTTCATCCTTGTTGGTCAACGCCTCGAAGTCGCCTTCGCCGTGTACCTTGTAAGCGTATGTTGGCTTAGCTGGGTGCTCAACTTCTGCATCGCTAAATGCTGCGCTCAGGGTGTCCATCATTTCAAGTATGGTTTCCTCGAACACCTGCATGGCTTGAAGCAGGTCATTCATTTGCGTAATGCCCATGATGCCTAGCTCTTCGTTGCCATCGTCGTAGTAGCTAGCTGTTTGACCAGTGTTAACTGCTGACGTGTTGGTGTAACCTTTAGGGCCATGTTCTTGGCGAGATAAGTCCGAGTAACCTTCGACTTTGCGGTCGCGGTGCTCACCAGCACGGCCATCAGTCTCATTGATTGCAGCGGCTTTCTTCTCTTCCATGAACTCGATACTTGCAGCCAAGTTAACCTCTTGCTTAGTGATATCAGCTAAGAAACGGTTAAGAACAAACGGCAGCATATAGGTTGTCATGGTTGACTTACCAAGTATGATTTCGTCTGTCTTCGAGCCTTGTCTACGCTTCATGCGGCCTAAAGACTTGCGGACTAGACTTGACGTCAAACGCTCCCAAGCTGGGTTGAATGCCTGTTCAAGCTCAAGCAGTGGCTGCATGTAGTGGTGAGCCAAAGAACCACTGTTGCTGATTAGCAGTTGGTTCAGCGTAACCTCGTGCTCAAGGGTGCTCAATAGTATCTCTACGTCATTGATTGTCTTCCATGTTTCACCTTCGCGCAGTGAGAACAACGCTAGGTCGTGCAGGTTAACCATTTGCATGCGTCGCTGTGTCTTATGCAGGGCAGCTTCACAGAAGTTCTTCCAGTTGACCAAGTGCGTTAACTCGCGCTCGAAGGTCACAAGGTCGTTAGAACGTACCGCCTTGTGTGCTATCTCTGCCACAAACTCGGCTGAGGCACCGTTATAGCTACGCTTAATCTCTTGAGATAGGGCATATAGCGCACGTTCTTTGAATGGAACGTTGGTACGAAGCTCACGTGCCCAATGGCTTTCGGCAGTGTCGAACGCTTCGTTGAAATAAGCCGTTGATTTAACAACCTGTGAGTTTACAGATGCGATGATTTGAGCTACAGTGATGTTAGTCTTCATTAGTTCTACTTCCTTTGTTGTGATTGGATTGGTGTTTTTGTTGGCTGTGTTAGTTTTCATAGTATTGATGCCTTTTGATTGAATGTGTCTTGATTGTGTTGTGTAAACTATTGTGCTCATGACTGTTTGTGCAGACTTGAGAACTTGAATCCAGCGGCGGCGAAGATGTTGGTAGCACCTTTGTCGTTTGCTGGCATTTCATTCCTTTCTTCGATGTAATCGCTGATTTCGTCCCAGAACAGCTCGTCTTCTAAATTCATTATCGTGTCTTCTAATGTCGGTGTAGCACCGCATAGCGACTCAAAGTCGTACTCTGAATCGTTGAACTCTAATGACTTGTCTATCTTTACTGTGTTGCCGTATGACATGGTGTATTCCTTCTGTGTTGAATGATTGATTAGTTAAACTTCTGAACTGCCTATCCATATAGAACCAAGACGTGCGTTCCATAAGGTCATGTTGCGTGACTCGATGATGTGTACGATGCGGCCATGTGTCCATCCACCATGAGGTGCTGGGATAACTAGGTCGAACTCGCGCTCATCGTTGTACCCATCCAGTATTAGGTCTTGATACATAGTGGCCTGTGTCAGCTCACATGAAGCCTCGTCAGGGTGTGTGAACAGGTTGCCCTCGTACGAATGTTCGTAGGCCTCATACGTTCGAGAGCTGTTGTACGTCGCCATAGGCTTACAGGCAGCGTGGGCGCTCAGTGTGTTGCGAGTCTTAGCAGCTACTAGCGTAAGGCTGAATAGAGCTAGGATTGATAGAATGTATAGAGCTGTGATTACTTCAAAAGATATGTTCATGAGTATTACCTTGTTTAATGTTTAGGGACTCCTAAGTAGGTTCAACGCCCCTTGATTATGAAAGACTCGAACCAAACTTGATCCGAACCAACCGCGCCTTCACACCGAAGACACATACATAGGGAGAGCCAACCAAATACCAAGAAAACGCGGAGCGCGACCTAGTACATAAAACGAACAGGGGGGCGGGGGTCATTAAAGACCAATCGGTCTATATTTTTTTACAATTTTTATGCGTCAAGCTTTAACAGTGTTACTATTGGTTAATCTAACAGTAGGGCTAATAATAATGAAATCAAAAGACCTTGTTAACACACTACGCAACACAGCGAAGGTGATGCTTAACACTGCTGCGAGCCTTGAAACCAAAGGCACTGAAACACCACAATGCAACCCGCGACAATTCAAGCTGCTTATCCCGCTTGGCATGTTTGCTGGCACGGCCATTGACGCCTTGAATTTGAGCACACGGCCTCGATTGGTCTATGTGGGCGAAAGTCGCATGGGGGGCATTGACTACACGGCAGTCCGCCTAACCATCGCAAAACCGTTCGAGATAGACACAACGCTCTGGACGCATGTCGGGTGCAATACGTTGGTTTGGAGTGAGTAATGGAACAGGATTATTCGCTACAAACGCTTAGCGGGAGTTACGCATCACTGGGTATCGGTCGCCTAACCGCCCAAGAAGAAACCTATGTTCAGCGCCGCACACAGGGGATTAACCCCTCTGCTGCGGCTAGAGCTGCTGGCTATCGTCAACCAGCACGAGCGGTTGCTGAGCTGTCACACCGCGAGGACATAAACCTAGCAATCTCTTACATGCGCGAAATGCAAAGGCAAGTCGCTGTGCAAGCGGGGGCAATTGACTTTACAAAAGATGATGCAACGGCGTTATACCTTGAGGCACACGCTAAGTCGGCAACTGCTATGGAAGAAATACGCGCTGTCGATTCGCTTGTAAAACTGCATGGCCTAGCTACACCTGAACGCGTCGAGATTAATGTCACGAACCGTGGACAGATGGAAACGATGGACGACGAGGCACTGCTTAAACTTGCAGGCCAAGACATTATGTTGTCGCCTGATGCGTACATGGTGGTGAGCGATGAAGACTGACCAGTGTCGTGAATGCCTACGCACAATCCCGCATTATGAAATGTATGACAAAAAACACTGCATGCCTTGTGCGAAGAACCTAGGAACGTTTGTAAGGCCATCTAACCGAGAATCAATAGAACGTATTGAGCATGAGTTTGAACGCGTCAGAGAAGAGGATGCAGCGGCGTTTAACGTAGAACTTGAGGCCAAAAAAGAACTAGCAGAACGTGTGCTGGTTAGACGTCGACTTTTGCCCTTTATTAAGCGGCACAATGACGCCTATAAGCCGGGCTGGGTTCATGCTGACATTTGTATGCGCCTTGAAAAGTTTGCTCAGGATATCGAGAACGGCCTATCGCCGCGCTTGATGATTACCATGCCGCCTCGACACGGTAAAAGTGAGATAGGTTCTAAGACTTTCCCCAGCTGGTACTTAGGCCGTAACCCAAGTCATGAGGTCATAACCTGTTCGTACTCAGGCGACTTAGCGGAGGACTTTAGCCGTAAGTGTCGTGACTTGCTCGACACAGATAAATTCAAAGCGGCCTTTAAAACGCGACTTTCGTCAGACACTAAAAGCGTTAAGAAGTGGATGACTACCGAAGGTGGCGGCTTTACTGCGGCGGGTGTTGGTGGTCCGATAACAGGTCGTGGTGCTCACTTAGGTATTATTGACGACCCTGTTAAAAACCGTGAAGAGGCAGAGTCAGATGTTACGCGTCAAAAAGTAAAGGACTGGTATTCGTCAGCGTTCTACACACGACTCGCACCAGGAGGGGGCGTACTTATAATTCAAACCCGCTGGCATGACGATGATCTGGCTGGTTGGTTGCTTAACATATTTGATGAGGCCAAGGCTGAGGCAGCGGAGAAAGGCGAACCTGTACCAGATGATGTTGACCAATGGGACTTAGTTGAATATCCCGCTATTGCAACGCGTGATGAAAAGTTCCGTAAGGCTGGCGAGGCACTGCATGAAGAGCGTTACCCGCTACCTGCTTTGCGTCGTATAAAACGTGCCATGATCCCACGAGATTGGGAGGCGCTTTACCAACAAAAACCTGTATCAGATGATGGAGACTTTTTTACCCGTGACATGTTCCGATATTACAAAGCTGGCGACTTACCGCCGCTTGATGAAATGCGCTTATATGCTGCTGCTGACCTCGCTATCTCTACTAAACAGTCTGCTGACTTTAGCGTGTTTGCTGTGGTTGGCATCGACCGAAAGCAAAATATATGGCTTATTGATCTTGTCCGTGGTCGTTGGAACTCATTGGGCATTATTGACCGCATGTTTGAGATTCAGACCAGATACAACCCTGAACTGTTTGGCATCGAGACAGGACAAATCGAGCTGACGCTAGAGCCGTTTATACAGAAGGCCGAGCAGGAGCGGGGTATATCGTTACGTTACGAAAAGCTTAGGACGAGGGGCGCGGACAAGGGAACACGAGCTAGACCACTGCAAGGCCGTATGGAACAGGGTAAGTTTATTTTCCCAACTGTCGAGTCAATGCCTTGGATGAGTTCGCTACAAAACGAAATGCTGAAATTCCCACTGGGGGCAAACGACGACCAAGTTGATGCGTTGGCATGGATTGGTCAAATGATAATGATGTTCGGGGTTCGTAACGAGAAGAAGGTTAAGCCCAAAGAGTCGTTTAAGGACAAGCTACGCAAGTTTGGTGGCGGCGGCGAGGGGAGGCGCAAAAGCGGCATGTCGGCGTAGTGGTTTGTTGTTTAATAGTAGTGCTACTGTTATTATTATATAACAGCTAACAATAATAATAACAGGGCGTACATGAACGCTGAAAGCATACAAACACTAATAGCAATGGGGGCGCTCATGGCGACTGGCGTAGGTCTGTGGCACAAAGTTGTCATTGTACCTATGAAAGAGCAGTTGAAGCTAAATGATTCGAGTATTCGTGCGTTGGAAATCGACAGTGCAAAACTCGACAGTACACTAAAGGCGCTTACTGTAGCTATTGAGCGCCTTACAGATAGGTTGGATCGTTAATGAGTCGCAAAAAAAGTATAGACCCACAAATGGTTGCACGAGATAACCAGACTCGTTTTGAAGAGGCTAACAGCGCAAAACACACAGCGTTCATCAAGCGAGCTGTCCGTAACAATAACTTTTATGCTGGCGAGCAGTGGGACAAAGACGATAAGGCACGGCTAGACCGCGAAGGTCGACCAGCACTAACACTTAATATGATCCTATCAACGGTTAACGCTATCATTGGCGAGCAACTTGAGCGTAAGGTCGAAGTGGTATATCGCCCTCGTGACTACGGCGATGAAAAAACAGCGTATGCCCTTAATGCCATAACCCGCAGCATCCTAGCTGCTACACACTTTGACGACACCGAAGAGGACGTATTTGCGGATGGCATCATTGCTGGCCGTGGGTACTATGACGTCCGCATGAGCTTTGAGAAAAACCTACAGGGTGAAGTGGTCATAACCTCAGAAGACCCTATTGACGTAATACCTGACAGTGAGGCCAAGAGCGCAGACCCTGCAACGTGGAACGAAGTATTTATATCACGCTGGCTAACGCTAGATGAAATTGGTGCTGAGTATGGCTGGGAAAAGGTCGAAGGGCTAGAACGCTTAATTGATGTTAGCAGCTACAACACAGACGACAACTTTGAGTTCTACGGCAATACATTTGGCGGTACAGACCGTGGCAGTCACAATGATGAGAAAGACAGCCGTGAACTACGCCGTGTACGTGTTATTGAGCGCCAGCACTACCGCGTGGATGAGCAGTACCACTTCGTAGATATGGCGACAGGTAACATGCGCCCCGTAGGTTTCGGCGTTGACAAAGAAGAGCGCGAAGCGTTTGCCAATGAGTATGGCCTAGAGCTGATTAAGCGCAAAGGTCGCCGTGTACGCATGACAACAACGGCTGATGATATTGTGCTACGTGACGACTGGTCTCTATACCGCTCGTTCACGATTGTACCGTTCTTCCCATACTTTAGACGTGGCAACCCGTTTGGCCCTGTTGACAACTTAATCGACCCGCAGAACTTGCTAAACAAGACAAGCTCGCAAGAGTTGCACATTGTAAACACAACGGCAAACAGTGGCTGGGTGTTACAGGAAGACTCGCTTGTTGATATGGATGCCGAAGAGCTGGAAGAACGCGGGGCGGAAACAGGCCTAGTGCTCCAGTATAAACGTGGTTACGAAAAGCCTGACAAAATCCAGCCTAACCAGATACCAACCGGAATCGACCGTATATCACAGAAAGCAGCGGCAACCATACGTGAAATATCGTCGGTGAACGCGTCAATGCTGGGAACGGCACGAGCTGACCAATCGGGTAGAGCGCAAGAGGCCGCAATTGGCCGAGGCCAGATACAGGTGTCGGTTATTGTGAGTAACCTAAAACGTGCCCGCAAAATGGTAGGCCGTAAGATACTTGAGCTAGTGCAGGACTTTTACAGCGAAACGCGCTATTTCAAGACAACGGGCAACAGCATTATGCAGGGCGAAGAGCGCACTGAGGAAGTGGGCATAAACGTACCTGCGGACGATGGCAGCATCCTGAACGATGTAACCATTGGCGATTACTCAGTCGAGGCAAGCTTTAGACCTTCGGGCGGCACGATGGCGGACCAAGAGTTTGAAGAGGCGTTGCGCTTACGTGAAATGGGTGTAGCAATACCAGACCATGTAATCGTGCAGCACTCGAACCTTACTAAGCGCGCTGAGTTGGCTGAGTTCCTTAAAAATAGCCAAGGCTTTGGTGAACCTACCGAAGAGCAAGCAGCACTGGAAGAAATGCAGGTTGAGCACCAAATCAATATGTTGCGTAAAGAGCTTGAGAAAGTGGACGCAGATATTGAAGTGGCACTGGCAACAGCTAAAGAGAAAATGGCTAAGGCTGACTCGCTGGCTGGCTTTAACCAAGCACAGATGGAGCTACAGCGTCTTGAGCAAGAGAGACAGATAAAAGAGCAAGAGTTGTCACTACGCATAGCATTGGCCGCTAGAAGTCACCAGAACCAGAATGGCCTCAATGACAAGCGTATTTCTAGCCAAATCGCTATGAAATCTATGGATATGGCGTATAATGCGGAAAATAAAGCGAACAGTAACACTAATAAAAATAACAATAAGGGTAACTAATAAATGGCTGCAAACCAAAATTTCGATGGGCTAGATGCGGACTCGGCAATACTTGATGACTACGTACCACCAACACCGCAAGAACGTGGCGACTACGTGGTAGAAGATGAGCCAGAAGACGAGCTTGAAGATGAGCTTGAAGAAGATGAGCTTGAAGAAGATGAGCCAGAAGAAGATGAGCCAGAAGATGAGCCAGAAGATGAAGAAGATGCTGACGAGGATGAAGTTGATCCTGATGCACCACAAGACGATGAGGCTCCTGAAGAAAAGGGCGCGAAAAGCAAAACAAAACGTCAAGTACCATTGGATCGACTGAACAAAGAAATTGGCAAACGTCGTGCATTAGAGGCTGAGCTAAGCCAGCTTAGAGACACGGTTGATACGCTCAAGGCAGCACCAGCAGCCAGTAAGGTTGAAGCGCCTAGCGAACCTGAAAGTTTTACGCGTGAAGACTTCGAGAGCATGCAAGAGGCTATGCTCGATGGTGAAACGGATAAGGCATTCGACATTTTCGGTAAGATGATGGCTACACAGTCTAAGGCTACTAGCAGCAAAACCGAGAAAGAAGTGGCTGAGCGTGTACGCAATGAAATCAACCAAGACCGTGCAATGAGCGAGCTACGCGAAACAGCGGCTACGTTGGCAGCACAATACCCAGAGCTTGATAGCGCGGGCGATGATGCTGATGAAGGCTTAATCGAAGAAGTTGTCGAAATGCGTGACCTGTATGTTGATCGCGGTTTAACACCAGCACAAGCACTCAAAAAGTCGGTGCGCTTAGTTGCACTTGAAAACGCGCTTGTTGACCGTACAGCCAAGCCGAAAGCGGATATGGCTAGACCAACTAAAAAGGTTAATTCTAAGGCCAAGCTAGAGGCGGCTAAACGTGAGAACGGTAAGCTGTCGGGTACAGGTGGTCGTAATGGCCGACCAGAGATTAACATTGGTCGCTTGTCAGATGAAGAGTTTGGCAAGCTAAGTGCAGAGGCCAAGGCCACCGCGCGAGGCGACTACGTTTAACACACACTGAGCCGACCTAAAGTCGGCTTACTAATAAGCTACTTGTGGTTGCGTCTTATTTCACTCGCGTAGTACAAATAAGATTCCATCAGGTCACGGGTGTAAAACTCGTGGGCATCTTCAATACCATTAGCGGGGGTCAAGAGGTCGTGAACATAGATGTGAACGTGCTTAGGTGCTACAAAGAAACCAGAGTAAACAGCAGCATATGGGCTTGTGCAATACCATTGTGGCTTACCAGACTCAGCTAAATGACTTTCTACAAAGTGTAGGTGCGCTAGGTGCTCGAACTCAATGTCAGCACGTAGGTCTTTAGGGAAGTCAAACACGCGGTCACGGCCTACAGAGGGGTGAAGTGATACTTCACGCATCTGTATATTTTCATTAGGGGTAATGAAGTTATTTTCGCAAACGTTGAACGATAGTTCTTTGTATTGTTGAATAACTTCTAAAGCGACTTTATTAGCAGTGGAATCATCCAAAACTTCCGTATCTAGGGCTATTGTTACCTGAATTTCATCCTTGGGTGCGTCTGCCATTATCTACTTCTTTTTAGCTTTACTCATACGAGCTGCGCGTTTAGCGCGGGATTGCTCAACAGTATTAAAATCACGAGCAAATAGCGCAAGATCTTTTGGTACTGTAAGTTTCTTAGGGGTTGTATTACTCATAATAGAATCCTCATGGGTTCTTTCATATCGACGAAGAGGTCAATGGCAATAAGGTTAGACTGTCCTGCTCACAATTACAACTAATTCTGCACAAATTTGTGTAAGTGGTCGGATTAGGCTTAACCCAGATTAGTTGAAAAAGCCTAAACTTTATTAGTAGTGATGCTGTTTACTTGGTGCAGTAGTGGTGCTACTATTACGGTGCATTCAAGGTGATGCCTTGTTAAACAATCCTGCCCCACAGCTCAGCATGCCGTGCATAAAGTTCGATAGACCCACGATACGGGACGACACCCAAAACACTTGGATTTTAACAGTCCACTGTTTGTCGTTTCGCAATCAAGCCAACGGCTCATGGACTAACGAAGGATATGCTTACAATGGCAGCAACAAATTTCTCAGCGTTGGACGCAGACGCTAAAAAAGTATGGTCACGCGACACTTGGCACCAAGCGCGCGAAAAGATGTTCGTATCAAAGTTCATGGGCACAGGCCAGAACTCTATGATTCAACGCATCACAGAGCTTACTAAATCGGCTCGTGGTACAGAGGCAGTAGTAACGCTTGTTCCAGACATGCACGGTGATGGTATCGTTGGCGACAACGTTCTAACGGGCAATGAAGCTACGTTAACCGCTCACCAAGACAAAGTAGAAGTTGACCAATTACGAAACGCGGTAAAAAACACAGGTAAACTTAACGACCAGAAAACAGTTGTTAACTTCCGTGAACAAGCGCGTGATCAGCTTTCTTATTGGCTTTCAGACCGTATGGATCAAATGACGTTCCTACAGTTAGCTGGCCTAGACTTTGCACAAACGAACGATGGCCGAGTGCGTCCTGGTCAGGGCACATCAGAAGACAACTTGTCTAACCTAGCGTTCAACACCTCTGGCGGTTTGGCGGCTACTTCTGAGCGTCACTTAATGTGTGTTAAAGGCGGCCAAGTAGTTGCTAGTGACACTACAGCTATCACGGCTGACGACAAGTTAGGTTACGACCACATCGTACGTTTACAAGCGATTGCTAAAACTCGCTATATCCGTGGTATTCGTGGCACAGGTGGTTCAGAAATCTACCACTTATTCCTACACCCAATGGCACTAGCGTCACTTAAACTAGACCCAGACTTTAAAGAAAACGCGCGTCATGCTGGCGTTCGTGGCGAAAGCAACACCTTGTTTGCTGGCGGCGAGTCTTACATTGTTGATGGCTTACACATTCATGAGTTCCGCCATGTACCTACTACTTTAGGTGCTGCGTCAGGTTCTAAATGGGGTTCTGCTGGCACTATTGATGGCTGTATGGGCTTACTATGTGGTGCTCAAGCACTTGGCTTCATCGACCTTGACACTGCGTCATGGGATGAGCGCGACCATTTCGACTACGGTAACAACTACGGTATCGCTTACGGCAAAATCTTCGGCATGAAGAAAATGCAGTTCAAAGATGCTAAAGCGTCGGCTAGTGCGTCAGTAAAACAAGATTACGGTGTTGTCCGTATCGACTTCGCAATCTAATGCGATTGAGGGGGTGAGTTAACCACTCCCTCAACCTTACACAGAGAATCATAATGAAATTAAAAAACTTTACCCGCAAAACTATTCGAGTTGTGTCGCCAATCGGTGGTCATGTGGCGTTGTTTGCATCGGGTGAAACACGCGACATACCAGTTCATTTAGAAGATGCAGCAATTCGTGCAGGCTTAGTGCCACTTGAAGACCTTAAAACCGAATTAGAGCGCATGGCAGACCTAGAGACAGCAGAACGCGAGCAAGCAATGGCAGAAGTTGAAGCTGAGCACAAAGCCTCACTAGAGCAAGCACTGGCGCTAGAAGACGCAGCGAAAAAAGCTAAAGCAAGTGAAGCAGCAAAAAAAGCAGCGGCAACTCGTGCAGCAAACAAAGAAAAAGAAACCAAGTAATAGGGGTATAGCGTCATGTTAACCGTAGGAACAGTATTAACGAACCGTGTCCGTGTCTTGTTACGAGACATTGATGATGGCGGTGTGCAATGGCGTGACCCTGAACTATTGCAGTGGTTCAATGAAGCGTGTGCTGAAATAGCGCGAGTTCGTCCAGAGGCATGTAGTGGCACGTCTACTTTCATGTTGAAAGCTGGCTCAAAGCAGAGTGTAGCGGCCATGGGTGCGTCACGCGTACTTGAAGTTGTATGCAACATGGTAGGTGATGACGAAGGTCGGTCTGTGCGTCGTGTTGATCGCTCAACGCTAGACAACGAAGACCCTAACTGGATGGCGGGGCCAAAAACTAACACGGTGTTTCGTTACAGCGCGAGCTTAACTGACCCACGTTCGTTCTATGTTTACCCGCCGTCAGATGGCACAAGTGGCCTAATGATGGTTGTTGGTACTACGCCGCCAGAAGTTACTGAGCTAACAGAGGTGTTCCCATTGCCTACGATGTACGCGGCATGTGTGGCTAACTACATTCTGTATCGTGCATTTGGTAAGTTCACTGAGTCAGAGGCTATGCAGGCACGAGCACAGGGCTATTACAGTATTTTCACTGCACAGGTTGGCGACACACAAGCTAGCATGGAAAGCGATAATGCTGTAACCCGTGATGTGATCGGCCAACGCTAATGGCTACGGTTCAGGATTGGGTCGACAGCATACGTATGGACGTGTCTGAGCCTCTTGATACTATGGTGGCGCGTCAAGTTCGCTACGCCATACAAGAGTTCTTTAGGCTATCGGAGGCATGGGTACATTCTGAACGTGTTGAGCTTACGGGCGACACGGCGGAGCTATCACGCCTTCCGGTCAATACGTATGTGGCCTCTACCAAGTACGCTTATTTTGAGCCAGCGGGACGTGATGGCCGTTACAAGCTGGTAAGTGAATTGGCGCATCGAGTGGGTAAAGCAGGCCGTGTTGGTACGTTTGCCCACAGTGATAACACCATATTGCTTGACGCATTCGAGGAAGGTACGCTAGAAGTTGCAGTTGTAGTGCAGCCCAACCGTAGCATAGAAAGTGTACCCGACTCATTGTGTGACAAGTGGTTTGATGTGATCCGCCGAGGGGCACTTGCTCGCTTACTGTCTATGCCTGAAAAGCTTTGGTCAGATGCCCGCGCAGCAGCAGCTTACGAAATGCACTTTAGAGAGGGCGTATCAATGGCTAAGCGTGAGGTACGTGATGATCGTAGTCGGCCTAAGCGGACGATTAAGTTCAATCAAGGGTACTCTTGGTAATGACGCCATTCACGCCAGATGAAATAGGCGATGTGTTCCCCATTATAGAGCCGATAATCAATCGGCTCTATCTTGATTTCGGGGGCTACAGCCCAGAGAAGATACGCCACCTACTCGAAATACAAGCCGCAACGCTGCATATAGCGGATGGCGAGTCGTTCTTCATTGCCCAATGGAGCGAAACCACATGTCATATACTCGCTGCGGCCTCGCTGTCAGGTCACGTCAAAGACTTCAATCAGATTATAAGTGACACTACTATCTTTTTTAAACAGTTGGGGTGTAGTAAAATCACATTCACCAGCCCAAGAGAAGGTTGGGGTCGCGTGGCAAGTCGCATTGGCTTTCACGTTGAGTCAATAACATATGCAAAGGAAGTCTAATGTCTAAACCAGATAAGCCAGAGACACCCGAAGGCGAGAAAATACAAGTCGTATTGGCTAAAAAGATGTTTGCTGAGGGGTCAGCGGTCAAAGATGCAAACCGTGATCAATTCATGGCCTCAAACAAGCGTGATAATAGGTCACAGCTAATTTCACGCGTTGGTGCGGAGTCTGCAAAAGTGTCGCGGGATAGGTTACACGCGAACCGTAAAGCGGGTTCATATAAAACAGTTGATGGCGCAGTTGATGTGCAGTCAGCTGGAATCGCGGCATCGGGTAAAGGTGGTCGCTCATATGAAACAGAGGGCGAGGCTGTAAGAACGGGCACGTCTAATGTTGAGCGCATAGCACGTAGCATGGCCGCAGATGGTCAGCGCCGTAGCTTGCAGGACTTTACCGACAAGAATACTAAGACACAGGGCTTGCTTGACATAGGGCTTGCGGGTGCATCGGCATACGCATACTCCAAAGATGGCAACAAAGTAAACTCACCAGAAATTGCGGGTCAAGTATCAATATACAGTCAGCAATCGGCCTCTAACTCATTCGCAGGAGATATGGCGTCATGAATCGTTTACCCGGGGGTGGTGGTAATGGCAGTAATAACTCAATGGGTCCGTATGTCGATTATATAGGGAGCGATGAGCACAAAGCAGCCGAGGCCAAAAAAGCGCAACAGGCGGCGGAGACAGCGGACTACGAGCAGAACCTACGTGACATGTACCAGAACCAAATATCGGACTACGAGAAAAACACGTTACCGATGATCCAAAGTCTGCAAAAAGAGGCTGAAAGTACAAAGCTCGTGGACAAAACGCGGGAGTTGGCTAATGGTCTTGATGCAAGAACGCAGGAAGTAACAGACCGACAGTTGGGCTACAGCATGGGTGGTCAACTGGCCTCACAGCGCGGGGCAATGGACAGCAGACGTAACCTAGCGGTAGGCCGTGCTAACAGTGCATCTGTTACTCAGTCATATGAGGATCAACGTAACAAGCAACAAGCGGCCAGAACGCAGCTAATGAGCATATCTGAGCAGCTACAATCATCGGGTACAGCGTCTATGTCACAAGCATATCAAGCCAAGACGCAACGTGATGAGGCATACAAAGCGGCGAACAGTGGCTTCATGTCACAGGCGGGCGCAGTGGCTGGCGGCGTTATTGGCGGTTTCTTCGGTGGTCCTTGGGGTGCATCGGCGGGTGCAGCAATTGGTGGCGCAGCTGGCGGCGTGTTATCTAACTAAGTAGGGGGTTTTATGGCAGGTGGATATGGTATGCGCGATGGTTCGGCCATCGTCAATGCTATTGGGCAATACGCCCAGTACAACGAGCGCCAAAATGATAAGGCGTATGCGCGTGAGCGTCAGGAGAAACTAGACTACGAAAACTCACAGCGCCAAAAGAAAGCGGACACACGCGCGGATGCGTTGTTCAACAGACAGATGGGCGAGTACGATTACAAAGACAAAGAGCGTGAACGTGTTGGGGCTGAACGAGAGCGCAGCCTTAGCTCCCGCGAGGATTATGTGGGGCTTACGAAAAGTAATATTGATGAGCAAGAGGCCGCTGAACTAAGTCGATTCGATAAAGTACGTCAAACATTGGGTACGGGTAGCTCAGGTCAGGGCAAAGGTCTTGTGGCAAATGACACAGGTGATGGATTTACTACGTTAAGTGTCACTAGAGAAGATGGCGAAGTGCCGTTGACTGTTAAGGCCACTGACAACAAAAGCACACCGATTAGAGCGCGTAATGAGGACATACCAGCACTGGAAGAGCATGCGGCGCGTAGTGCTGAGTTCGCAGAGAAGAGTGGTGTTGATCCACAATATCACTCGGCTTATATTCGAGCGGGCTTTACGGCGGATGAAGGCGGTGTTGTGCGCCCTGCAACGCATGAAGAGTTTACGAGTAACCTACGTGAGCAAGGCTTGTTAGACGCGATTAAGGGCAAGCAGACAGCACCGAATGAAGATGTGCCGATTGAAGCGGGCAAAGGTGAGCAGCACAGTAAGGCCACTATGCGCGAGTCGGGAAAGACTGACTTCGACATAGCGAACCCGATAGGCAGTGTGCAAAAGGAAATGGTTAAAAGTGTGTACACGGGCTTGGAGCAAATGTACTCAGTAGCCAAAAAAGGTGCGGGCAAGGTCTTAGAGGCTGGTGAATGGTTGTCTGAGGGCGCGATGGAGCGTGGCTTCGACAAGTCCATTAAGAAAACAGCTAAGTCGTTCCTGTTAGGTAAAGATGCACAGACTACTGTACAGGATGATGGAGTGGCTAAGGTTCGCCCTACCGCTAAAGTGGCGACACCTGAGGGCGTGGCTGACCTGCGCGATACGAAGGAAACCATCGAGAAGGTAGGGGGTGCGCCACCTAAACTTCGTCCAGAGCTAAAGCAGATTAGTGAAGTCGAAGATGTTGAGGCCAAGCTGAGTGCTGTACGTGAGAAGTACGCGAATATGCGTAAACAGGCGTCGGTCATTGGTGAGCTGTACATTACGGGTAATATAAACGAAAAAGACATGACTAACTTCATGGAAACGGGCGATATGCGGTTCAATATGCACGACATTGAAAAGCATAATGTGTCGATGATTGAGCGCAAAGCTGCGGCTGATAGCAAGGTGCTAAAGGCGCGTGACGACCTAATCAAGCGCCAAGTGGAGGCTGCTAAGGCAACGTCTACGCTCAAGGATGATAAGCAGAAACAGCTAAAGGCAACGCGGGGGCACTTGAAAGATGTTGGCGGCTCTGTGGCGGCATTCATCGGGGCTAAAAAAGGCATGCAGGCTGACCAGATTAAAGGCTTGGCTGCACAGGTTGAGATACTGGCTGACCGTTTTGTTGCGTCAGAACGTTATGGCCTAGAGGCTATGGGAACAGTGGGCTTTGCGGGTATGTGGTCAGGTGCTGTTGAGTCATACCTACAGGATAACCCAAGTAGCGACCTATCTGTAATGAGCATCACGCCGTACATGACAGCGACAGAGGCCAAGTACAAGCCAGCGGCAGCAGAGACAATTAAGTCGCTAAGTGCCAACTTCCCTAAGGCGGATTTGCAGGACATACGAAAGCAATACAATGACCACCTTATTGAGACTCATGATGCGATTACACAAGGAGGCAAAGTGGCGTGGACAGATGGAATGCAGGCAGATGTTGACGAGTTGTTCAAGGCTAAGTTTATGAGTGAACAGCGATAGTCTTAAAGCAAGTTAGTAGTAATGGTGTTAAAATCCATAACAGTAAAAACGTTGGGGATTTTTTGTATGGAAAGTAATGACGTAGTAAATGAAATGCGCCGTAGAGCAGAGGCACGAGGGGAGCTTACTAATGAGCGCCCAGCTGATGCTATGGAAGGAAAACTGCGCGATGGTGACAGTGCGGACATAGGTGAAACAAAAGATGCTCGTGCGGTGGGATATAACACAAACGAAAAATACCATGCCAGCCGAGCAGATGAGCATCCTAACGCACAGGCCGCGCAGGACGTAGTACAAGACACTTTCGATGATGGCGGTTACATTGCGCCAACGGACGAGGGCAGAGGGCACTATGGCCGTAAGCTTGTTGAGTTCCGCAACAAATACGGTGTAGATATCGCCCCAGATATGGTTATGTCAGGTGCAGCCGCTGCGAGCCGTGGGGCTGAGTCGACACAGGCTGAAATGACAGGTATAGCAAGACGCGCACTTGGTTACGAGTCGTCAAGCAACGCCGAAATGAACGCTGTTGGCGAGCAGAACCGAGAAATGAATGATGATTTCGCGCCATGGGAAAAAGGCACGTTGTCGGCAGAGGTATATGACCGCCGTGGTACGTTTGAAAAGGCATTTGATCGGGGTACGTCTGACACCAAAGCAGCGTTAGGTGGGGCTTTAAACTTCATTGGCGAGGCGGTGGGCAATGACCAGTGGGCAGCGGAAGGTTCGCTAATAGCCAAAAAACATGGCGTTGATTCGGCACTAAACAAGCGTAAATATGAAACATACGAGAAGGTTGAGGGCTTTGAACAGGCTGTTGACTACGTGGTTGAAACGCTTGGTGAACTCGCTCCTGGTCTAATAGTAGATGCTATCGCAACGGTTGGTACTGTAGCGGCTGGCGCGGCAACCGGTGGCGTAGGTGCTGTTGCGGGTGCTGGCCTTATGGGTGCTATGCGAGCTACGGCGGGTCGAGCACTGGCTAAGGGCGCTAAAGCTGGCATGTATGCGGGTCCTGCGTTATCAGGCTTTGCACAGGCTGCGGGTAATATGGAAAACCGCCTTGATGCCATTGATGAAGGTGAGCACACAGCCGAGGCATTACTGTCAGGTACAGCGGGTGCAGTAACGAACGCGCTACCTTTCCTTGCCGTTATGGGTAAATCGCTCAAGGCCAGTGGCATATCAGATGCAGCAGCTAGGCCAGTTCTTGATGCGTTGGCAAAGCCTTCTGTCGCTAAGCGCCTTAAAGACATTGGTGTCACTGCCAGTATTGGTGCGGGTATCGAGGGTGCTACTGAAATAGCGCAGGCAACTATTGACGAGATTATCGCAACAGAAATGGGCGGTGATGAGTGGCGTCTTGATACGAAACAGGCAATTGAGGCTGGTTTACGCGGTGTTATTGGCGGTGGAGCAATGGGTGGTGTGGCGTCAGCTACGGCCAATGCTCATGGTTTCATGCAAGAGTACAACGAGGCTAAAAAAGGTGTTGATGCTGAGGGCGAAAAGCAAGACGCTGATGGCTGGAAAGAAGATACCGTTGTCGAAGTTGAGCAAGACGAGGCAGACTTTGCGGGCGCGGAAACACTAGAAAAAAGCGTAGAGCGTGTCGCCAAAAAGACACCGAGAAAACTAGGAGTGGGCGCTAAGGCCAAAAACCCTGAGCTAGAAGAAGGCGCAGACTTAGGTGTTGCAGGCCAAGGTCAGTTCGACTCAATGACTTCGCGTGATGTGCCGAACCTTAAAAGCGAGCGTTACGATGAGCTGCGCGATGTACTTGAACCTAAGGGCAAGCCGCTAAGCGAAAAGGAAGTAGGGGCACTTATCGACAGTGGTGCGCTAACAAATGACGAGCTTGCGAGCTATGCGGCAGATTCGCATTACGGCTCAAAAACACCGTTGTCGGGCGGCTATGACAAAGAACGTGGCGATGAAGCATTAGCACGAGTGTTTAAGCAAGTGATCCGAATGTCGCGTGAAGGTAGCGTAAAGTTAACCGAGGGTCAGAAAGAACGCTTACGTGAGGCCGAAGAAATAGGCACAGACACGGCACTTAAAGCAGCACTGGCTAATGTTAACCCTGAGCTGAACAACATTGTGTACCGCAACGCTAACAAGTTCGATGGCCGTGCGATGTTCCGTGACTACACCAAAAGCAAAACCGACCGTGTTAAGACCCGCGAACGCATGAAAAAAGAGGCTGTTGTTGAGCCTGAGGTGAAAAATGCAGAGCAAGTATTTGTGCCGGAGGGTGAAGCGCCTAAGGACAAACGTAAAGGCTTAGCTAAAAGTACCCCAGATTGGATCATGGAAGGCCGCAAGCCGAGCAAGCAAGAAGTTGATGATGCAATGGCTATGCTGGACAACGCTAAAGACAAACTAAAAGTGCGTGTTCGTAGTGTAATCGAGGGCAAAGGCAAGAATACACAGGCAGCGCGTGACGTATTCGCTGTTGAAGTAGCTAAGAACGCTAAGCAGTTAGCGGAAGTCGGCCAGCATTATGACTTCGAGTCGTCAGGTTCACTAGTAGCGGACAAAATGAGCCTGCTTAACAAGATTGTAGACAGCAGCCTTGGTGGAACTCCCGCTGAGAAAAAGGCAGCACGTAAGCCAAAGGCCAAGCCAACCACTACTAAAGGCAAGCTGGATTACCTCAAGCAAGAGCTAGGTACGCGCACGGCCAGTGATGGCGATATGGGTAAATTACTTGAAGCTGAAAAGCAGTATGAGCAGTACCTAAAAGATGGCGATGCAATTGATCCAAATTCGATAAGCGATGCCTCTGCTAAGGCACTAGGCGACATTGAAAAGCATAAGGGCAATAAGGATATCTATGCGAAGTTGCAGGCGTTACAGGCGCGTGTAGACAAGCATGAGTTCATTAAAGCGTTCCCTAAAGCTGTCAACAACATGTATGAGAGCACAGCAGCGGACAAAACCCAGCGAGAGCTTGGGGCTAGAACCGACCAACAAGTTGCCTACACTGAAAAAGGCGAAGATGGCACAGAGCGAAACGTGGGTGATGTTCAGGGCATAATAGATACCACTGATAACGACCTAGAAGTAGCAGCGCATTATGTTCGACGCACGAAAGCAGCAGAAGAGGCATACCGAGCACTAAGAGGCGTTAAAGGTCTGAATGGCGCACCGTTAGTAAGGTTCATGCGCGAGAAGGTCAAACCAACTGAGCGTGAGCAGATGCTTGGCGATAGGTTGCCTAAACGTGGCCGAGCGGACAAAGACCCTATTAACAATGGTAATACCACAAAGCATAACCAGTTTACGGTTGGCGACAACAAGCCACCACTGTTCACGCATGGCAACCAAGAGCGACGCCCAGATACACCGCATTTGTCGGCTGGCGTACTGGGTAAGATTAAAGAGCACTTGGATAATAAAGACTATGACTCGGTAGGTAAAATACTCGAACGTGCGGGCATCCTCCCAGAGTTTGTATCTGTGGGCAAAGAACCTCAAATATCCCCTAGTGAACGTCTAGCAAAGGCTGTTCGCAGTTCGTTCCCGCGAAACAAACGCTACCGTGACGCGCGACCAGAAAAAGGTGCGGCAAGAAGTGATCGGGGTATTACGGTACGCGACAACGTATCAGGCAAGAATTTACATGTTGATATGGATGCAGTAACCCGTTGGTCAATGCGTGAAGACAAACTGGACTTGAACGATGCAGACTCAAGCAACTTAAACTTCATTAATGAGCTGTCGAACGCGGTGCTAAGTGGCATTTCAGCACTGGCCGAGTTACGCCTGCCAGATGGCCGACCGATGTTCAGCATTGATTTGAACACAATACGCGACGATTCTGTTGTGTACCGAATGGATGGCGACAAACTGGCGTCAATAACAATGGGCACAATCCGAGGCAACATTCACCACAAAGGCAAGAAGTACACGCCTAAGAAAGATGTGGTACGCACCGCACATGTGGGCAAAGAGCACAGAGCTACCATGCGTAAAATCGGCATTGAGCTGTCGGACAGACCAGAGCTTAGCCAAGTGAAAGCAGCGGCGGAGCTGGCGAACAAGGTTGGTGATATTAGTGACGCTGAGCTTGCATCGTTTATCAGCAGTGTTGAGCACGAGATTAACAGCAGCCGCACACTGGCCGACTTGGTGCCAGATGATATAGGCAACGTGTACCGTGACGAAGTGACATACGATGAAGTTGCTGGCCTTGTTTCCGATGCTGTGGCTGATGGCCGCATAACAGAAGAACGCGGGGATGAGCTGTTAACAGAGGCCAGAGCTAACGTATTCGATAAAGACTACGAGCAAGCGGCCAAAGACGGCGGCGAGTTAACGATGAAAACTAAGCGCGAAGATGATGAGATTCAGAACCGCGACGAAATATCGACAGCCCGCAGCACCCGTTCAGCAATACGAAAGCGTGTTAAGTCGAAGGCCAATGACATGAGCAGCGCACAAACGGCTGTTAAAAAGGGGCTAGAGGACAACTTAGCCGAGGCCAAAGAAAAGCTGGCACAGATAAGTAAGTCGAAGGGCATTGACATTGAGGCTGACATTAAAGAGGCGAAGGCCGCTGTAGCTCAGGCGACTAAAGCGATGAAGGTAGCTATTGTTGAAGCTATCCGCCGCAATGATGTTGAGGGCTACACGGTTGCTGAGCTGCGTAATGCTCATGGCGCGATGGATAAGGCGTCACCTAAGCTGTTGAGCGCGGTAGCCAAGGCTGATGTAGCGCACTCTAAAAAAGAGTTTGTGAACAAGGGCGACTTTGGTAAAGGCACAAACGTACATGCTGAGCTAGTACAGGCCAAGCACCGTGCCAGCCTGCTAGAAGGTGTTAAGCAAAGCGCCGCTAAGCCAGAAGATGCAGCGGGTATCATTGCCAAATTGACCGAAGAGGCAGAGCGACGTGTGGAAGTTGCGGAGCGAGCATTCGCATCGTACAAAGACGGCAAAGCCCCAGATGGTGCGGACTTGAGCAAAGGCCGCAAGATACAGCTTAACCGTAAGGTGATGAAAGTTGTGCAGCGTAACCGTGGCATGGCTAAGAAGTCTATATTCCGCTTGTTTGAAATGACACGTACACGATTAGGCCGCATACACCCTGAGGCTGGGGAGCGAGCGGACAAGTTCACTGCGTTACAACGCAATGCTACTGAGTATTTAGCGTCACGTATGGGCAAGGACGTTGGCGATGCGCCTGCTATACAAAAAGGCTATGAGGACTCAATACGTAAAGTAGACAGCCCAGAGCGCAGCAGGTACGAGGCGTTTGTGCGTGAGATTAACATGTACGTTAAAAAACACGACCCATCGTATGAACCTGTTACATCTAAGGTGCATTTGGATTTGCACAAGGTTGAACGCAATCGTGAGGGCTTTTTATCTATACTACGTGAGAATGGCATCAAGAACCCTGAACGCCTTTTAGAATCAATCCTAGATGGCCGTGGCTACCCTGAGTTTTCAATTAGACCAGAGCTAACAAACCAGCCGCGTAGTGGCCGTAAAGCAATAGATGCCCTGTATGACAAGCTTAAAGAAGGTGGTTATGTGGACACCGATGCACCGCGACACCTGTTAAGGCTGATTAACTCGGCTACAAGCTGGGCGTCATGGAATGAAACGCATGGCGGTACAGTGGGCGGCAAGTGGGATTCAAATGCAGAGTTCAACCGCATACAGAGCGAAGTACACACGGGCAACCGCCAAGAGTTCGCTAAGTTGTATCAAGGTGTTACAGGCCGTTTAGGTATGGGCATGTCACCGAAGTTACGCGCCCTAAACTCAGCAGCGTTGGCTTTCCAATCGGCAACTGTGTTGTGGTTCTCAGGTTTGGCGAGTATTCCAGAGGTGGCGGCCACCTACGCTCGAATGCGTGGCGATACTAAAGGCATGTTAGATGATGCGAAAAGCGTGTTGACTGGTGTAGGCCGTGAGCAGTTATTCAAGGTAGCGCGTGACCTAGATATCATAACGGATGCGGCTATCGAGCACTCGCTACAAGAAATGTACAACATGAACGACATGACCACTGGCCGTGTGTCGCAGAAGATACAGGCCACCGTGTTCAAGCTGAACGGCCAGAATTACATAACGAAGTTAACTCGTGCCATTGCCACTAAAGCGGGCGAGCGTTACATAGTTCGTGCAGCAGAAGATGGAGCGGCGGGCGAGAAACGACTAAATGAGCTGGGCGTTACTGCGGCGCAAGTCAGAGAGTTTGCAGAAAAGGCAGACCTGTCGAGCGTTGCGGGCAAGAAATACCGTGATGCAGTACACCAGTTTGTTAATGAGGCCGTGACTAACCCGCGTTCTACTCAGTTACCGTTAGTAGCGAATGACCCGCGTTTTCTGCTTGTCACTACGCTTAAAAAGTTCTTCTACGGTTTCTACGATAACCTAAAGAACTCGCTATCGGCGGGCATGAAGGACAAGGATATGGCGTCTAACCCAATGCGCGCAATCGCAGTAACAGCAGCAGTGGCCTTGCCTATGGCGTTAATGGCCGAGTTGATGCGTGAGTTGATCCGATATCCATTTGGCCGACCCGCATGGCAAGGTGAGCGCGACCTAGTGGATTGGGGCAGCAGCGTGTTTATGGCAACGGGTTTATTGGGGCCTCTATCAATGGCGGAGTCTGTGTACAAGGGCACGACCTATGGTAGTCACCCCGCAGTGGCGGCGGCGGGTCCTACTGCTCAGTTCGCTGTTGATGTGGCGACACTTGAAATGCAGCCGAGCCGAGTAGTGCCGTTAGTCAACCAAATACCGTGGCTGGCTAAGCCCTTCAATGATGGAGTAGAGAATATGATTAAGTATTAGTAGCAACACTGCTATAATGCCTTATAAGTAACGCTACTATAAGGCATGTGCAATGACAGAACCAATGACAAAAAACTTCTCTGCAAAAGAGCTGCGCTGTAAATGTAAAGTATGTAACCGCGAAGTGCCTAATGAGTGTGACCTTTTCGCACTTCGCATGCTTCAACGAATCCGAGAGGAAGTAGGACCATTGACACTAAATAGCGCGTACCGCTGCCCATTGCACGAAGATGAGGCACGTAAAGAAAAACCAGGCACACATAACCAAGGCATTGCGTTCGATATTCGTGTGCCGTGGGGTCGTAAACGTATGAAGATTGTTGAGCTGGCCTTGAAACTTGGGGCAAAGGGCTTCGGCTTTGGCAACTCGTTCATTCATATTGACTGGCGCATACAGGCTGAGCCTACGAGCTGGAACTACAGCTAATGAAAATTACGTTCAATGCCTTTTTAGGCACAGCACCAAAATTTGACGTGGAGAGTGTGCCTGATGGCTACTCGTCCGTGTCACACAATACAAAATCAGAGCGGGGGATATTAGAACCGTGGGCGCTACCAACATCGCTTGGTACGTTTGGCCGAGCCAATGCAAAGTCAATGTACAAGTACAAGAACCAGTGGTTCACATGGCCTGACCTAACATACGCAGCTAAAGCCCCGTTGAAGAACGATGCTTATGACTATGTGCTGTTTGCATCGGGCGCTAGTGAGCCAAAGGTGGTGTACAACTTGAACGCTGAACAAGGTGGCGGACCATACCCAGCCGTGTCATACCCGCTTAATGTTCCTGTGCCAGCAAAGATATCGGGCGTGTTAGTCGAGGACGCGGATAACTGGATTTCAGAGTCGAAGTTAGATGAAAACGGCGAAGAGTACATGCCGAAGGATGCTGTCGAAGGTACTGACTCAAATGGTGATGGCATCATAGGTGTTAAGCCTTTCGAGTCACCAGAGGAAAGCGAATACGACTTAGCAGATGTAGTTTACTCATACTGTTACGTTGATGCGTGGGGCAGATTAAGTGCGTTGGCCGATCCGACTGAGCTGGTTACGATTAAAGAATGGCAGTACATAAATACTAAAAAAGTAACACTGACATTTCCAGACGTACCAGACACGTTGCTATCTGTTGATCCACTTCGCGGCACATCGGGCAAGATACGAATATACCGCACCAACTTAGCGGCGTCGGGCACAAGTGTCTTTCAGTTTGTGGACGAAATACCGCTAACGCAGAAAACGTACGAAGACTCGAAGTACAGTGGCGACCTGCTTGATGCGCCAATTAACGAGGATTGGGTAGGCGCACCAGACCTTGATGCGAGTCTGTACCCGAATGGCCCTATGCAAAAAGTAGTGGTCATGGGTTCTGATACGCTGGTCGGCCATAACAAACGCTTACTGTGTTTCGCAGAGCCAGATGCCTTTTACGCTTGGCCTGTGCGTTATTACAAAGTATTCCAAGAGGACATCGTAACGATACAACCATCGGGTTCTAACCTAGTGGTACTGACAACGGGCGTACCGTACATAGTGCAAGGTGTTCACCCTGAGTCGATGGATGCTGCGCGATTAGCTGACCCCGTACCGTGTTCAAGTGCCGAAGGTTCAACCGAAGTGGCGGGCGCTGTTTACTTTACAAGTGAGACTGGCCTGTACCGTATCGAAGGTTACAGCATGGCTAACGTGAGCACGGGCTTTATTGACTCTAACGCATGGCGCGAGCTAGACCCTACGACAATGATACTGGCGAACTATAACAACAAGGTGTTTGTACATTGCCCAACGGTTAACAAAACGCTTGTGTTTGATGCACTTGATCCAAAGGCGGGCATCCGCACCGTGGATATTCAGGCGCAGTCGTTTGTTGTGATGGATGAGACTAATGACCTAGCGTTTGTGGACACAGCGACACGCGAGCTGCACATGTTCGATAAGTCAAAAGAGGGGCACATGAGCATGAGCTGGGAATCAAAAACCTACCTGTTCAATGACCCAACGTGCTTCAACCTAGTGAAAGTGCGGGCTAATGCGTTCCCTGTTCGTGTGCGTGTTGAGTGCATCCATCCTGTATCGGGCGAAGTAATCAGCTACACGAAGGACGTTAACAGCCCTATGTTCGCGTACTTGCCGTTCAACAGCAGGTCGTTTAAGTGGCGAGTAGCGGTAGAGGCCATAAGCCAATCAGCACGGCTAGAGGTACGCGATATTCAATTAGCACAGTCACCGGAGGAATTAGAATGAGCCGTGCGCTGCCCCCTGTTCCTAAGGACGTTCCGCGCTCAGTACAGCAATTTCTTAGTGCGGTACGCGAAACGGTACAAATACAATCGGGCATGGGTCGGGGTAATTCACTCGACCGCGCTGTTACGTTCCGCGACTTGCAGAAGTCTATTGGCACGACTGACATGCGTATGCTGGCAACCAAAACAGAGTCGGGTTCGATTACGGCTTTCAACGATCCAATGCCAACAAGACCTACAGGCTTTGCGGCATTTGGCATGTTCAACATGGTGGGGCTTGAGTGGGATAGACCAAAGGCCAGCTGGTATGCGTTAACTGAGATTTACCGAGTAGATGTGACAGGCGTTGTTGGCGCTACACCGGTATTTGCAGATGCGTTGTTTGTTGGCTCATCGGCTACGGGTTTCTTCTCAGATATGGTAGAGCCTGCAAAGTCATTCGTTTATTGGGCGCGTCATGTAAACCGTGACTTCCAAGCGGGTGATGTAAGTTCGCCAGAAGGTACGAAGGCCAGTACGTCCGAGACACCAGAGCAGGTGCTTGTTAAATACAGCGAAGAAATTGCAGCGGGTGAAAACTTTAAGTGGCTACGCAGCGACTTGAGCATAATGGACACCATAAACCGCACGTTGCAAGGCAGCTCGTTAGGCGACTCAGGCCTAGGTAAGTTATTGGCTAACAGCTCGTCACTTAGCGACTTGTTGGCAGAGCAGGCAATGGGTGAGGCGATATCAAAGCATGTTCAAAGCGAGAACTTACAGCTACAGCTCGCCAAGAACTACGCAAGGCTATCGGGCGGCATACATGCGGCGGTGAATGCAGATGAAGCTTACGTGTTACGCATTCAGGAAATGGAATCACGTTGGGAAAATGACTTAGGTAAAATCATTAATGCCAACATTAGCGAATTTGAAACAACGCTTGCTAGTGAGCGCGGGGCAATAGCCGAGGCCATACGCAACTTTACTGTTGATTATGATGGCACAGGCGTAACGCTACAGGAGCTGTCGAGTGTTGCGGCCTCTGCGGACAAGGGCTACAAGGCACAGTGGGGCGTTAAAACTAAGGTTGGCGACCTACAGGGTGGCGTTGGTTTCCTCAATGATGGCCTGAAAACAAGTTTCATTGTTGATGCTCAGACGTTTGCGGTAACAGGCGGTAACGATAAGTTGTTCCCGTTCATTATCAAAAATGGCAAAACAGTAATCGACACAGCACTGATACAGAACGCCGAAATATATAACCTACTGGCGGCTAACATCGTCGCAGAGCGTGTAAAAGTGGGCGTGTCGTTCTCATCCCCAATCATAAAAGGTGGGTCGATAGATGGCGCATCGCTAACGGTTGGCAGTGGGTTCTCGGTAGACAGCAAAGGCATTATGCGAACTGTCGATGGGTTCTTTGAGGGCAACATTAAAGCGAAGGCTGGAACGCTTGATAATGTTCGTATTGGTGAAACATGCAAAATCGAGGGCACGTTGTACGCCAAAAACATTGAGGGCGATATTGTCGACCGCGCGGTAGTTGTGGTTACGAAACCATACCCAGTGGGAGCTAGCCAGCGGTTTACACTTATCGAGGGCGTGATTACCGCAGGCCAGATGGGTGCAACGGCAGAACGTGTGCTCGTGGTCAGTGGTATTGCGTTAGACCACCAAGATGGCGGTGGTTCGTCTAGTAACTTCGAGGTTCACCTGTTGCTTAATGGCTCATTAGAGCAGCGGTTCAGTTCGCACAACGCCAGAGAAGAGGGGTCGGTAACGGTTCAGCTTGGTTGCAAGATACCCGTTAGCGCAGCTGAACACTCGTTCGAGGTCGTGTTAATCCCAGGGGTTAACGACAACATATTAGTACAAGAGTCTGCAATTGTAGCAGACGTATTTAAAACAGGTTCAACGCTTAAACGTGTTGGCGGCCTTCATTTCTAGGAATAATTATGAGTAGATGGTACAGAACGGGTGTAGTAACCCTAACGAAAGATAGCGACAAAGTAATAGGTGTGGGCACATATTGGGAAACAGCAGCTAACAAGCCAGCTGAGGGCGATATGTTCGTGTTAGACAACCGAGTGTACGAAGTGATGGAAGTCGTTAATGACTCTACGATAGTTATTGATAAGCCATACAACTTAGCTACTAAAACAAGCTCACCGTATGGTATTATGCGTAGTGTGTCAGCAACCACAAACACTCGACTTGCAGCACAAGTCAGTGACACATTAGAGAAGCTAGGTAATCGCGTTACTACCTCTACTACAGCCCCAAGTGCGGGGCAGGGTAAAGATGGTGACATATGGATTGTCGCAGCTCCCTAATGGAAATCCGCAATGTCGGCTATAAAAATAAACGGTACTTGGCAACGAGTATCGGCAATAAAAATAAAGAAAGGGGGCGTGTGGGTAGACCATACTGCCCTTTACGCTAGGCTTGAAGGTGCGTGGCACTTAATTGACTTGGGCGCAGAGGCGAAAGGCCCCGCGTACCATGTATGGAAAGCGTATGCAGATGATGCCTATGGCGTTGGCATTAGTCTCGACCCAACTGACAAAACGTACCTTGGCCTCGCTACAGGCCAAACGGTTGCAGAGCCGAACTTGTCCGATCCTACAATTTTTGATTGGTCACTAATCAAGGGCAAAGATGGCGTCGATGTTGATCAAACAGTCCTCGATGAAATACAAACAACCACTTCGAATACCTCAAACCGCGTAAGTACGTTAGAACAAACCAGTGCCCACAGTGCAACACGGATAACCAGTGTTGAAACAAAAGCTACGTTAATAGATGGCAAAGTATCTACAGCACAAAAAGCAGCAGATGCAGCCGATGCTAAGGCCGTAGCCGCAGGCAAAATCGTAACAACAGTATCTAACCGTGTTGGCATGTTAGAGCAAACGGGTGTTGATAATGCCAGTCGCCTAACAAATGTTGAAACGAAATCAACGACAGCAGTAACGAACGCAGCTACAGCACAAGCTCAAGCTGATAAAGGTGTTACAGATGCTGCAGATGCTAAACTTGTTGCGGGTAAGAGTGCTACCGATGCAGCAGCTGCTAAGCTCACCGCCGATAGTGCTGTCCGTACGGTCACTGAGATTACAAGCCGTGTGGGTACGTTGGAGAAAACGAGCTTAGATAGCGCGAGCCGTCTAACGAATGTCGAAACAACATCAAACACAGCAGTAACAAAAGCCACCGCAGCTAAGCTTGCAGCGGACGCAGCTGTACAAACGGTAAAAACGGTGAATAACCGTGTCACTATTCTCGAAGAAACCAGCTTAGATAGTGCCTCAAGGATTACTACAGTTGAAACAACGTCAAGTACAGCGGTCGCAGCAGCGGCGGCAGCTAAGGCAAAGGCGGATAAAGGTGTTCTGGACGCAGCAGCAGCCCAAGCTAAAGCAGAAAAAGGCGTAGCAGATGCCGCCGCAGCTCAGGCCAAGGCGAATACGAGTACCACAAACGCAGCGGCAGCTAAAGTTGCGGGCGATAAAGGTATTGCGGACGCTAAGGCTGCAAAACTTGTAGCAGATAAAGGTGTTCTGGATGCAGCAGCGGCACAGGCCAAGGCTAACAAGGCAGCTACTGACCTAGTAACAGTCACGAACCGCGTTACCGCTACCGAAAAAACAGATGCGGCTCATGCGTCAAGGCTTACAGCTGTTGAAACGAAGTCGAACGCTACGTCAAGCAAGGTTACAGTTCTCGAAAAAACAACGAGCGACAGTGCTACGCGCATTGAGGCGGTTAATACACAGCGCGGTAAAGATATTGCAGCGTCTACGTCTACAGCTAAAACGTACACAGACCAAATCACCGGTGCGATAAAAGCTGAACGTGTAATCAAAGCTGATGCTAACGGTAAAGTGTCGGGCGTACACATGATTGCTACGGGCAGTGGCGCAGATGCTGGCGGCAAGCTTTACTTCCAAGCGGATGAAATTGCTATTGTACCGCCAAGCTGGAACGGCGTAACTGAGCTAGATAAAACAAAGTTCCCGTTCTACTTCTCAGAAGATAGAAACTCAATGTACTTGGATGAGGCAACCATTAAAAAGCTGTCTGCCGAGATTATTGACTCAGGGCGACTAGTGGTAGATGGCCTAAGTCTTATGACCAAAGACCTGTCACTTCCTGCGGGATCAATCACTGGCGACATGCTTGATGCCTCGTTTAAAGATGGCTTGGTGCGTGTTAACCCAAATGGTGCGGTGCTAGGTGGTACAGTATCAAAAGAGGTTCGTGGCGTAGCTTATGGCACAAGCCTTAAACTTCCTGCGCTCAAGTCAGGTGGTAACGTCCACACAATCAACGCACGTATTGTGGCACCAAACGGCAACGACCGTATTTCAGGCCATATCAACGTATCGCTGTTTGTAAACGGTGCGGCCTTGAAGTTCAACGATGGTTTTGTTGTTAAGAAAGTTGAAATCGAAATTGAGAAAAAGCTGGTTGGTGGTCCATCACAGTATTACGTGTATGTGTCGTCAGTTAACTTCTCTGAGCAGATAATAACGCCTGCTAGAGTATCAGGCACAGATTACGTGTACGAGATGCGTGTGGTCGGTGTTCATGTGAATGATACATCGTATGCCGCGCAGTATTCGTTGTCGTTCTCAGCGTCAGAGCCAGTAAAATCAAGCGGTGGTTTCATAACTGATGTTAACTGGAACGAGGTTAAGAGCAAACCAGCACAGGCTACTCGCTGGCCTTCATGGGGCGAAGTAGGCGGCAAACCAGCACTAGCACTAGCGAATCAGGTGTTAACGAACGTACCAGCGGGCGCTAAGTTCACAGATACCAATACCCATCGTGCAATTAGTGACAGTGTGGCGACAGTAAATGCGGGTACTTCGGCCAGCTTAACGGCAGTTAAAACAGCATATGATAGAGGTACTTCGGCACTTAACACGGCTAATACAAAGTTAGCGGCAACAGCTAAGGCGGTGGACTCGGCTAAGTTAGAAGGCCAAGCGGGTAGCTTTTACGCTAAATCAAGTCAGGTACTAACAAATGTACCAGCGGGTGCAAAGTTCACTGATACCAATACCCATCGTGCTATTAGTGACAGTGTGGCGTCAGTTAATGCGGGTGTGTCGGCCAGCTCAACAGCGGTGAAAACAGCGTATGACAAAGGTGTTGATGCAAAAGCTAGAGCTGATAGTGCTTACAACCTAGCCAACGGTAAGCTGGGCGCGGGTTCTAAAGCGGTTGACTCCGATAAGCTAGGTGGATTGAACTCTAGTAGCTTTGTAAAAACGGCGAGGCTTGAGGCGCTAAGTTCTGCGTCAAAGGTTGCAGCAGACACATGGGATAAAACAGGTATTAACTACTCAGACACTGCGTTGTTCGGTAGCCCTGATGGTGCGCTCTATGCAAATGCTTACTCGTCGGTGTGGCAGCACCAAATCTATGGGGACTACAGGTCTGGTAATATCGCGGTTAGGGGGAAAAACAATGGAGTATGGCAGCCTTGGAGAACTGTATGGTCTTCGGGTAATGATGGCGCGGGTTCTGGACTTGATGCCGACTTACTAGACGGGCAGCAGGGTAGCTTTTATGCTAAAGCAAGTCAGGTACTAACAAACGTACCAGCGGGCGCTAAGTTTACTGATACCAATACCCATCGTGCGATTAGTGACAGCATATCTACAGTAAACGCGGGAATTTCTGCCAGCTTAACGGCGGTAAAATCAGCGTATGACAGAGGCACTTCGGCGCTCAATGTGGCTAATACTAAGCTGGGTGCTACAGCAAAGGCAGTCGATTCAGCAAAGCTAGAAGGTAGAGCAGCAGCTACATTCGCTAACGCGGCGCATACTCACGCGGGTCATGATGTTAAAACACTAGGCCACCGCTTATCAGTAGATAGCGATGGTAAAATCAGGTCAAACCACACTGATTATCGCCGCGCAGGTATGTATGGCATCTATGATCCGGCGCGAATTGATCATATATGGTCGATGGGCACTGCGTATCAGATCCCTGCAAACGGGGCGAACTTCGGCAACTTGTATGGCCTAGCGTATAAACACACAAATAATGCTACTGGCGGCACAATGGCTGGCGGCCATCAAATGGTGTGGGTTGTTAGCGGAGCACCAAAGGCTGCAATGGGCGAGTCTGGTCTGTGGTCGGCGTCAGCGATAACAGCTGGGGGAGAGATTACGGCAAACGGCTTCATTAGAGCCAATGGCGGTCTTATCCAAGATGGTCATGTAGTCCTCAACGGTACTGATACTTGGCTCCGTTCTAAGGGATCTGATGGATGGCACAGTACCTCTTACGGTGGTGGCATTCATATGACTGATGGTACGTGGGTTCGAGTGTATGGGGGGAAAGGTTTCTATGTATCTAACACCTCAAATAGCTCGATCAACACGGCGGGTGGCGTGATGGGGTCAAAAGGCTACCGCAGGGATAACTTAGGTAGCTCATGGATAAGCCAAAAAGATACAGAGGCCGTAGGACTGTATAACAGCACACCTATCAGCACATCTAGCTATGCGGCGGTTGTCCGACAGAAACACGCAAGCCACACCTACACTCTCGGTGGACTGGGTAACGCCTACTTTGGTTTCTTCTCTTTCCACAATACTAAAACTGCAAATGGTTCTGATGGTCACTTCCGCATGGACGTAAGTGGTAACTGTGAGGCTTCGGGTGTGATGAAGGTCAAAGCGACCAATAACACTATCTCTCGCGTACTAACATATGACGACTTCTTACCAGCGAACCCGCCAGCTGGTCTAGAAAATACGATAACTGCTAACTGGATTGGTGCAGGTGCTATTAACGCTCGTCACTTACAAGTAACTAGTATTGTTAAGGCAGGCACAGCATATACCAGCTTTAAAGTTGCACCAGATGCAGAGCGCCCTATTTCTTTGTCTAAAACTGACTCTGCGGGTAACGAGGTTGAGCCAATATTCTATGTAGATACAAAGGGTAATGGGTACTTCAAGGGCAAGCTATCTAAGGGCACTGTAGATATTGAGTCAATTCAGGAAGAGGCGCGTAAGCAGATAAACCCGTATTACTTAGGTACTGTGGCGGGGGGATCGCAAGGGGATTACAGCAGATTGAGCATGACGTCGGGGACTTCGTCATCCCTACCTTTCGTGCGAACGGTGCAAGGGAAAGTAAACTTAGCATGGACTCTAGGTAACGCCTCTAAAATCACGACCCGCCCTGCAAACACGGCTGAGGGGCAAATACCTTCTTGGCGCGTAGAGATATTCAAGGGGTCAGTATCGGGCACTAGGATCGTGAATAAGACATACTGGGGGGATGGGCATTTCTCAGATGTAAAGGGTGTTGTTTCGGGCTGGCAGAACATTCATATAGAGGATAGCTATACGGACACAAGTGCAGCGGCGTCACAGGTATACGCGATTAGGGTTACGTACCTCACGGGGCGGATGAAAAACCTGTTTCGTACTTTGTTCACCGCTCATTCTCCAGCGTTCAAACAGATGAGGGTAGGGTATGAGTACACGACGCTGTACTATGCGCCAGCAGGCACAGGTTGGGGAGACTTACCACTAAGTGCTGATTACGATAAGTTTGAGTTCTTAGCTGTATCAGGTTCGGATGGCAAAAAGAACTGGCAGGGTGTGACAATAATCCCTACACACCACATAACGCATGATGCGGGTATTACGGTTACAAAACATTTCCTGATGCAAGGGATGGGCTATGACAGTTTCTGGAAGGGTATTATGTCAGGCAAACGGTTGGTTAAGGTGGTGGATGCCAACAGCTTGGTGTACCGAGTATGGGGCGTCAACATGGTAGAGAAGGTATAGCATGATGAATATAAATAACATTCCGCAAAGTGAAGAGGTTTTTTATAAAGCCTATGTCGATAAGGCTACATGCCGTAACGTCCAAGTGTGGCCTGTGCCTGAGGACTTGGATAACTGGCACGAGGTTGACTTCGATGAGTCGTTCGATTATTCAGGCAAAACGTATGACCCAGCCGCTTGCGAGTGGGGGGCTACTGTTGAAAGCGACGAGGCATATAACGAACGTATGCTCGATGAGAGGCGCGAGGCGTACATCGAATCGGACAAACTGTTTATGGAATGGCAGTATGACCAGACGCCGGAGTCAAAGGCCGCGTGGGTTGAGGCTGTCGCTAAAGTAAAGCGGGACTTCCCTTTTAAATAACAATAACAGTGTTACTACTTTATCGTTAAGTAGTAACACGCTATACTGCCCGCTCATCACCATAGGAGACAAAATATGTTCACAGCAGCATTCACCGACCCGCAGGGTACTGCATACAAAGCCGCCGTTTGCCAAGTGCTACAGGCCAGCTTTTCTGAAAACAAGAGCGAATCGTTTGAGTTCGACATAGCGACAAGCACAGGTGCAGTGTCAAGTGGTTCATCTAGCTTTTCACTAAACTACCGCATGGGCTATTGGCCTACGCAAGCAGCAAAGGACGCAGGCACACCGCCTTATACTTTGATCGACAGTGCTACATTTTCGCCGGACTTCGCTGATTACGCGCTAGAGGCCGAAACGTACGCGGGCTTAACGGCAGAGGCCGCAGCTGAGTTGCACTGTAAAACAGAAATCATGGGGGTTTCAGCATGAACGAAGAACAACAAAAAGCAGCAGAGTTGATCCGCTTAAAGGCACGACTGTTCGACATGCAAGAAGAGTCGCAAGGCTTAACAGAAGTATTGAGCGCAATCGCTAAGCGTGTTGGTTTCACAGGCCAAAGCTTATCTGCACTGATTGAAGCTGTACCTGAAATTGAGGTCGTTGAAAGTGAGTAAGTTCGCGGCGTTCATTATCTCGCGGCTTGTAACAACAGAGCTGTTAGTTAAGCTCATGCTGTTCGCATCCGAAAAGCTGGTAAAGAGCACCAAAGCTGAGTGGGATAATGAGCTACACGCAATCGTGAAAGACGCGCTCACAAAGTAGTACCGCAATACCAAAAGACCCTGCCTATAAGTGGCGGGGCTTTTTTGTGCCAATTTTATAGACACTAAGATCCCTGTCCTCTATCCTAGTCGGCGGGGGGTAAACTTGTCAGGAGCATGACATATGAGTGATTTAGATTTACCCAAAGGCGTAACATTGCATCGCGGTAAAATCCGTATTGCATTCAGACCGCCACACGAAAAAGTACAATGGAAAAGGTCACTAGGCATAATAGCCACCAAAGCTAATATCAAGGCCGCTGAGCAAATGCTAAATTCGATCAGGCGTGACATAAGCTTAGGCCAGTTTAACCTAGCCGACTACTTCCCGAATGACCCCAGCCTAAAGAAAGAGCAGCGTATGCTTTCGCATATGTTGGGCAAGCACTTTCTAAAGGCTAAAGCTGGGCTAGTAAAAGGTTCAACAATTGACGCATATAAAAGGCATGCAGACCTTATTATTAGAGCAATTGGGGATGTTGACGTCGCAAACGTAGATGTTAAGGCTGCTAAGCATATAAGAGAGGCAATAATTAGTAGCTCACCATCTGATTATACAGCGTCACTTCGTTTGTGGATAGTCCGCGTTACCGTGCGTCGCGCAGTACGTGAGCTAGACCTTAAAACAGACCCGTTCGGCTCGTTCCTTGATACGGTTGAACGTAAGTCAAAGGCGTTGAAAATAGGTGAACGGGAAACAGACGTGTTGAACACCGATGAAGTATTTACCATTGGTGAGTCTGAGAAAATAGTTAATGCTTGCCGTTCAGAAAATAACAAGCGGCTCGTGACATTCCTTTTTTGGTCCGGATTAAGACCAGGCGAGGCCGCAGCACTAAGGAGAGAGGACGTATGTCTACCATATATCACTGTGAGGCACACTTTAACACAAAGGGGCAAGGTACAGACACCGAAGACTGGCCGAGAGAGGAAGATTTACCTTCCATCTTCCGCGAGATTGGTCTTAGAACGACAATTGCAAACGCACGATTTCGAGAGAGTCTGGACAACGGGGAAAGGCAAGCCGTACAATACAGCAACGTTATTCAGCTCAAAGCACTGGCGCAAAATTCTTGAGAGAGCTGGTATAATGTATAGACGCCCTTACATGACGCGACATAGCTTTGCCAGTTGGATGCTCAAAGCTGGTGAACCTGAGAGTGCAGTTGCAAATCATTTAGGGCATAATGACGTTACTATGGTGCGGAAGGTTTATGGTAAGTTCATCCCCGATTCAAAGCCGGTTTGGACCCTCGATGACCCCGCAAAAATTGATACCTTAAAAAGATCAATGATTACAACATCTTAGGTGCTTGGCACTTAAAAGCAAGAATTTATAGGGCCATAATGCTCACTGCGGTATATAAAAGTAAGAAAAAAGCGGATAGCTTCTTATTTGTTGAAAAAAGAGATGATTTTACTAAAGTTCCGGAACCTTTAATGGCTATGTTTGGTCAACCTAAATATGTGATGCTGATAAACCTAGCAAAACGTGAGGTGTTAGGTACAGCTGATTTAGAAACCGTAAAAGCAGCATTGACAGAAAAAGGGTATTATTTACAAATACCGCCTCCGCAAGAGAATCTGTTAAGCCAATTGCGAAAAGAAAACGGAGCCGAGAATGATTAAAAAATTAGCCATAATTTTATGTGGAGTATGTTTAAGCACATCTGTAATGGCAAAAACCCAAGCTGAATTTCAAACATATTTAGACGCTTTAAAGCAAGAAGCAATTGCAAAGGGTTACGACAGCCAGCTTATTGATCAAGCATTTGCTGGTGCAAGCTATAAAGAAAAAATAGTATCTGCAGATAAAAATCAGCCAGAAGTTAAAGAAACGCTCGAAACCTATTTACCTAAACGCGTACCGCAATGGAAAATTGATCGCGCCCGTAAATTATACGCCGAAAACCAAGACGTGCTAGAAAAAGTAGCTAAAGACTTTGGCGTGCAAGCGCGCTTTATTGTGGCAATTTGGGGCCTTGAAAGTAACTTTGGTGCTATACAAGGTGGCCATAATGTAATTTCATCGCTCGTTACGCTCGCATTCGATGGTCGTCGCGAAACCATGTATAAAAAACAGCTTTGGGCTGCGCTTGATATTTTAAAGTCAGGGCACATTACCCTTGATAAGTTTAAAGGCTCTTGGGCAGGTGCTATGGGGCAAACGCAATTTATGCCTACCTCATTTAACGCTTACGCGGTTGACTATAATAACGATGGTCGCAAAGATATTTGGACTACCAAAGAAGATGCATTCGCCTCTATTGCTAATTACTTAAAGCAAGAAGGCTGGAACGACTCGCTTACATGGGGTCGTCAGGTTAAGTTACCAGAAAACTTTGATAGTAAATACGTGCTAGTGCGCGGTACTAAAACGCGTAAACAATGGTTAGAATTTTGGAATGATTCAGAGCGCTCATTAGCCGAATGGCAAGCACTAGGTGTACGCCGTGCAGATGGTAGTGATCTGCCAAATGTAGATGTACGAGCAGCGTTGGTAATGCCAGATGATATAAATGGTCGTATGTACTTAGCCTACGATAACTATAAAGTATTTATGCACTGGAATCGCTCGTATTACTTTGCTACCAGTGTAGGTTATTTGTCAGACAGAATTGGCTATCCAAAAATATAATACAGATTAAATAAGTATCTAAAAAAAAGCCGCAATTGCGGCTTTTTTGAATTTTGGGTTTTACTTACTCTTTTTTAAATATTTTATCTTTTAAATCAATTACCTTACCGATGCCAGATCCTAACTTCATTAGCTTATTAAGCTGCTCAGGGGTTAAACGCTGTAATTCAGATGACCATTTAGTCACTGTTTCAAGCAGGTTATGAATTTCGCCCATTTGTTTTTGTGCGTAAAGTTCATCTTCGTTGCTTGCAGTATCTAATAGATTATCGCGCAGTAAGCTTAGAGTAGGCTCTACTTCGCGTTTTTTACGTTCTTCGAACACCCGGTTAGCCATATCCCAAATATCACCCGCAGGGGCATAATATTCTTTTCTGTCGCCAGGAATATGTTGTACTTTAATGAGCTGCCACGATTGCAGCTCTTTAATGCCCATACTAACATTGCCGCGTGAAATACTGAGGGATTCTGCAATTTGGTTCGCGGTCATCGGATTTTTAGTAATAATCAATAAGCCACACATTTGTCCAATAGTACGATTGAATCCCCAGCGGCTACCCATTTCACCACAGTGCATTACAAAGGAAAAATTTTTGTCGGATAAACTCATAGCTTCTTAATTTTTAGTAATTTCAGAAACTAATGCTAGCACGCTTATTGAGTATGGCAAGATTTTACAGCGAGTTAAGTAATTACTGTCAGACTAAAGTTTAATTTAGATTAATAATCACTCAGCTATATTGGTTTAAGTTGTAACGGGTATAAAGCAATGAAGTTTATTTTTAATACACATTAATACTTATTTTATAGGTATTACTTAAACGATGGAATGATTATGAAAGCTGCAATTAATAATGAATTTAAAGGTAAATTACAAATAATAGACATGCCTATCCCAGAGGTTGGCATAAATGATGTATTGGTAAAAATAGCGGCCTGTGGGGTGTGTCATACAGATTTACATGCATGTCATGGCGATTGGCCTGTTGCGCCTAAAATGCCTTTAGTGCCAGGTCACGAAGGCGTAGGTGTAATTGAAAAGGTCGGTAGCAATATTAAACACCTAGAAGTAGGCGATCGCGTAGGTGTGCCTTGGCTTTACAGTGCCTGTGGGCATTGTGAGTTTTGCTTAGATGGCAGAGAAACCCTGTGTTTGTCACAGCATAATACCGGCTACTCTATAGATGGTAGTTACGCCGAATATTGTTTAGCACACGGTGACTACGTGGTAAAAATACCCGAAGGGCTTGGCTTTTCAGAAGCCGCGCCATTATTTTGCGCTGGAGTAACCACGTATAAAGCACTTAAAGTATCGGGAGCTAAACCCGGGCAATGGGTGGCTATTGTGGGAGTAGGCGGTCTTGGGCACTTAGCTGTACAGTATGCTAAAGCAATGGGGTTTAATGTTATAGCGGTTGATACCGGCAAAGAAAAACTCGCGCTGGCCAAAGAGCTTGGCGCAGATATTACCCTCGACTTTAAAGAAGTGGTTCCAAGCGAAGCCATTTTTGAACAAGTAGGCGGCGCGCATGCAGTTGTATGTACTGCAGTTTCAAAGCCTGGTTTTGAGCAAGCTTATAAAAGTGTACGTCGTGGTGGTAAGTGTGTGTTAGTTGGTTTACCGCCAGAGGATATGCCATTACCTATTTTTGACACAGTATTAAATGGTGTGTCAGTTGTGGGCTCTATTGTAGGTACTCGAAAAGATTTACAAGAGTGCTTAGAATTTGCAGCACAAGGTAAAGTAAAAGCAATTATTGAAGAAAAACGCTTAGAGGATATTAACGAAATTTTTGATGATATGCTCAAAGGCGAAATTAACGGCCGTATAGTTGTTACTATTTAACGGTTAAAAAAGGCAATAAAAGGCGTACATATTAAGTATGTACGCCTTTTATTATTTTAGTGACAAATCCTAGTTAAAGTGTGTAGCTAAAGCTCAATTTAGCATTGCGCTCTTGCCCAGGCATACCGCCTAAAAACATGGCTTTAGAGTAATAACGCTTATTAAATAAATTATTAAGATTTAGCTGCATATGCCATTTATCAGTTGTGTACGAAATAGCAGTGTCATAAATTGTATAGCTAGGTACATAACCATCCGGAATCGAAAACGAGCTAGAGTTAGTGCTGCGGTTATCTACAAAAGTAATACCGCCGCTAATATTTACCGCCTCTGGTAAATTAAACATGTTTGCGTAGTAAGTTACCCAAGTGCTGGCAGTTACATAGGGCACGCCTTTTTGGCGAGTATCGAAACTGCTGCTATTAGGATTACTTTGATCACGTGCATCTTGGTATACGCCGTTGACGTTTATTTTCCATTTATCGTTTAAGTAAGCGTTTAAATCAAGCTCCACACCTTTGGTTTCTTCTTTACCATTATAAAAGCTTTCAACTACCCCCTCTGCAGATACACCCGCTTCATAAAGAGGATTAGCATACTCTAAATTAGTTCGTGCGCTTTCAAATACCACAATAGATGCTAATAACTGATCGTCAAAGGCCTTAAAGCGAAATCCTAAATCGTTACTTAACGATTCAGAATCTTCTCTGTCGGCTTCGTTACCACTTACAGAGCCTAAAACACTGTAGGCTGTACGCCCTTTAGAATGATTAATAAATATCGAAAAATCATCAGTTGGCTGATAAGTCGCACCTAAATTATAGGTTAAACCACTGTCTGATGTATTTGCCTCAGGTGTTGGGTTTGCACGGCTTGAACTGTAGCGCTCATCTACACCTAAATGCTCGTAACTTTGTTTAATGCGGTTATAGGCAACCCCAATACGTGTAGTAAGGGCTTCATTAATATAGCTTACATGTTGAATACCTAACCCCCAAGCTTGTACTTTTTTATTATAGTCGCTGGTTTTAAGTGGGTCGTAATCGGCAAAGTTACCGGTTGGCCAGTTAGGCTCTCGTATATCGTAAATGTAGGGCAGTGTGCCTTGGTAAAGTAAGTTACCGTCGCTATCGTTGATCACTTTATCGGCATCATAAATAGAGTACTGTTTAAAGCCAATATCTCTATCTTCATAATTAGCGTTTACTAATAACTCGTTGTCTATATCGGCTACTGAAAAGTCGTAACGCAAATCGGCAAAGTACTGCCACGACTTCTCGTCGGCCTCCACTTGGCGATACTCTTGGCGGCGTGCTGCAAACGGGTAAAGTACACCGTCTTCAACTAGTGGCGCGCGCGGATCTTGATTTATTACTCCACTGCGGGTTGAATACACGTAATTATAAGCCCCGGTTTGACGAGCAAAGCTTGAGGTGTAATTACGATACTGCAATTGTTGATTCAAAAACAAATCATCGGTAATAAAGTAGTTGTGGGTTAATTTAAAACGCAGCTCCTCACCTTCGTTATCTTTAGCCATAGGTGAAATAATACCATTAGTACCAAAGCTGTAAGGCGTTAAACCATCGGAAGACGATAATGAATTTGCAAGCTCAATGCGTTGCGCTTCAGATAATTGCAAGCCATTGCCAGACGGATCATTTACTAAGTCAGCACCGGTTACTTGATCAGACGTTAGTCCATTTACCGAGTTTGCATCGTAAATACGAATAGGGTGACCAATTGAATCCACTGCAATGGCATCTTTAATGTAGGCCGCGGAGAGCATAATATTTTGTTTGTTATCGAATACATATTTAAGCGAGGTATAAATTTCGTCGCGATCTTCTTTTAAGTCACGAAAACCGGCACTGGAAGCCGTTTTAGCCATGACCCTATAGGCTAAATTATCGGTTATAGCATTGGTGCTATCAATCGAAAGTGCATAACTATCCCACTGGCCAAGCTCTACGCCCACTTTATGTTTTTCGTTAAACTCAGGCTTTTTTTCAATTAGGTTTATTACGCCACCAGCGCTACCTATGCCATATAAACCAGTAGCAGGGCCTTTTAGTACTTCAACCGATTCAACATTAGTAAGTGAACGAGTCGGGTTAAAGGTATTACCTAGCCCAGCACCGCCATACATACCGTCGTAGGTGTAATTGGCATCTAAGCCGCGAATAACTAAATTATCGCCAATACCGTAGTTATTGCCGGCTTGAGTTAAACCACTTACGTTGCGTACTAAGTCTTGCAGGCTTTTAACCCCTTGTGATTCTATAAGTTCACGGTCAATAATAACCACAGGAGCTGGGGTTTCCATTAACGACATATTTGACTTAGTAGCTAGGCCGGAACTCATAACAACACGGTTTTGTTTTTCGTAAACGCTAATGCGCTCTATGTTGTCTTCAACTTTTATGTCATCGGCAAAGGCTAATTGTGCATTTAAACAAGCAAGGGTAAGTAAAGAATATTTAAAGTTATGCATATAATGGTAAGTATTCGTATTTAACAAGTTGCGTGAATGATAATGGTTATCGTTATTAAAATAAATAAAAAGTTCAAAAAAAAACTTTAATAACAATCTGTTTGCTGTTTTTTTAATCGTGTTGAAATTGGTAAGCGTAACTTATGCTTTTTAAATGTACGATTAGCTTTTTCAGCCTAAGTTGGCCAAAGTTTCAGCTATAAATTGTTTAGACTTAAAATAAAGGCCCGCTATAAATTAAAAGCGGGCCTTATGTAGAGCTATCTAAAAAGAGTTACTAATTTTTGTAAACTACCCCTGCCTTCATTACAAAAGGAATGTGCTCAAGTGTTGCAATATTTTTAAGCGGATTGCCTTTTACTGCAATAATATCGGCTGCAAAGCCGGTTTTAAGTTGGCCTAACTGCTTATCCATTTTTAATAGCTTTGCGCTATTTACAGTAGATGCTTGAATTGCTTGCAGTTCAGTCATACCAAACTCAACCATGCGAGAAAACTGTTTAGCATTATCGCCATGCGGGTAAATAGCAGCATCGGTGCCAAATACCATGTTTACGCCGGCGTTCACTGCACGTTTAAAGCTATCACGCTGTACTTTAGATTTGGCGTTCTTTATCTAGGTTTTCCTCATCTACGCCATTTTGTTCGCCAAAACTCAATGTATATTCGGTATTGTAAATATCCATTGAAAGCCAAGTACCATGATCTTTAGCTAATTTAATTGCCTCGTCATCTAAATAACTGGCATGCTCTACGCTATCAACACCGGCTCTAATTGCGGTTTTTATACCATCTGTACCATGAGCATGCGCGGCTACTGGTAAGTCGCGAAGATGCGCTTCATCTACAATGGCTTTCATTTCTTCAAATGAGTACTGCTGTGCACCCAATTTAGTCCCTTTTGAAAATACTCCTCCTGTGGCACAAAATTTAATGGCGTTGGCACCGTATTTAATATTTTCGCGCACTTTAACGCGTACCGCCCATGGACCATCCGCAACGCCTTGCGAGGTATATTTAAGCTCAGGTGGCAAACGGTTGTTATCACAATGGCCGCCGGTAATACCTAAATAGGGGCCTGCTGCCCAAATACGAGGGCCAATTATATCGCCTGCATTAATTCCATCGCGTACTGCAATTACGCTGTAACCTTCTGCGCCTACGTTACGCACAGTAGTAAACCCAGCTTCTAGGGTTTTTTTCGCAAAGTATGCTGCTTTTACAGCCATACGCGGTATCGATTGTCCTACACGCTCACTGCGAGGTACCGTTGGATCGCTGGTTAAATGCACGTGCATGTCCATTAATCCTGGCATAAGTGTCAGTTCAGGCAGCTTAATATGTTCATCCCCTTTATTAAGCTTAGGCGTTTTATTGCTATCAATTGCGGTGATCACGCCATTATCTATGGTAACTAGGGGCGACTGTATTAACTTACCACTTTGAACATCAAGCATTGCCTTAGCAGATACATAAGTAACAGCATAGGCATTCATACTGTTTAAACATAAAAGTGCGATAGAAGCAGACAGTAGTTGTTTTTTCATATTAGGGGGTCTTTTATTAGTATTTTAAATTAACTCGACTTTACCAAGCTAAACACAAACTGCAAATAAATAGCGATGGCTGTTATCTATCGTAATTTCTTTATTTAGTTGATGTAACTACGCATACTCGATAAGTAAATTTTAACAAGGTATCAGCATGAAATTAATAAACTTGGCGGTTATAGCCAGTGGTGTACTGCTTGCTTTAAGTGGTTGCACTAATATAAATAAAAGTAAGCATGAAAGTAACACCACCAGTAGCCACGCGCAATTGAGCATGGCTAATACTGCCAAAGCAGTGGTGTCAGAGCTTTCAGCGCAGCAACAGCTTGATGTACTGGTAGCGCAATATTACGATGAATCGCTTATGTTTAGCCCTCTCAGTGCCACTTACAATGGCCGTAATGAGTTTAATAACCAATTTACGCCTGTTATTTCATCGGCTAGCCGTGATAAAAAAGCCGCTTTTTATAAAAAATATCAACAGCGCTTAACACTTATAGATAAAGAGCAGCTAGTAGGACAAGCATTATTAAGCTTTGAAATATTAACCCAAGACTTAGCGCTTAAACTTGAAGGAATGCAATACCCAGATTATTTACTGCCAATTAATCAAATGGCAGGGGCACATAACACCTTTGCTGGTTTTGGCTCGGGACAAAGTGCACAACCTTTTAATACAGTTGAAGATTACAGCAACTTTTTAGCCCGAAGTGAGGGCTTTATTAATTGGCTTGTAAGTGTGCAAGAATCAATGGCGCAAGGCATAAAGCTTGGCGTAGTGTTACCAAGGCCACTGGCTAAAAAGCTGCAACCACAATTTGCAGCCCATGTGGTAACTGACGCTGAAGACTCACTATTTTGGGCGCCAATTAAAAACTTCCCAGAGTCGTTTACAGCACAGCAAAAGCAACAAATTACAGCACAATATAGAAAATTGATTATAGAGCGTTTAGTACCTGCATATAACAGCATGAGCGAGTTTTTTGCTAATCAATATATTCCTAATAGCCGAGAAAGTGTTGGTTATAGCGATTTACCTAACGGTAAAGCGTGGTACGAATACCAAATTAAAAAACACACTACGCTTAGTTTATCTGCCAACGAAATTCATGATATTGGTTTAAGTGAAGTAGCGCGTATTTTATCGCAAATGAAAAAAGTAAAAGAAACAGTTGGCTTTAAAGGTGACTTATCTGCATTTTTTGACCACTTACGTGATTCGGACGAATTTTATTACAACACGCCGCAAGAGTTAATAGCGGCATACGAAAACGTAAAACAAAAAATTGATGCGCGTTTGCCACTGCTTTTTAACATAGCACCAAAAGCGCCATACGTTGTAAAAGCAGTAGAAGCTTACAGAGCACAGTCGGCTGCGGGCGCATCTTATGCGTCTCCAGCACCAGATGGTTCTCGCCCAGGTGTTTTTTATATTAATACCTATAACTTAAAGGCGCAGGCTAAGTTTTTACTCGAAACACTATCGATTCACGAAGCAGCACCTGGGCATCACTTTCAAATAGCATTACAGCAAGAAATAGATGGCCTGCCAGATTTTCGTAAATTTGGTGGCTACACCGTATTTGCCGAAGGTTGGGCGTTGTACGCTGAAAGTTTAGGGAAAGAGCTTGGCTTATTTACCGACCCGTATATGTGGTATGGGCGTTTATCAGATGAGCAATTACGCGCTATGCGTTTAGTACTCGATACTGGTTTTCATGCAAAAGGCTGGACGCGTGAGCAAGGTATTGATTACATGCTAGCTAATTCGTCTATGGCTAAAAGTGATGTAATAGCCGAAGTTGAGCGTTACATAGCATGGCCAGGCCAAGCGCTGTCGTATAAATTAGGAGAGTTTAAAATTAGTGAGCTGCGCGACTACGCACATAAACAGCTAGGTAATAAGTTTGATATTAAAGCGTTTCACACGCAAATACTCATAGATGGCGCATTACCTATGCCAATTTTAGAACAGAAAATAAAGCGCTGGGTTAAATCAGTACAATAATGCTTAGGCAAAGCCCTTACCTGCAAGGTATTGGCTTTGCGCCATTTGCAGCAATACGGTAGAATGCGCGCTCTTTAGGGGCGCGAGTACATTATGTTTGATCAACAATTAGCAAATACACAATTTTGGCTTGAAAAAAGCCTAAGCGACATGAACCAAAATGAATGGGAAGCCATTTGTGACGGCTGCGGGAAATGCTGCTTAAATACCTTTATTGATAGCGAAGATGAAGATGAATTTACCGCCACCGATCAGCTACGCGAAGGTGAGCAGTTAATATTTACTAATATTGTGTGTCAGTATCTCGATAATAATACCTGTGGTTGTAGCGAATATGAAAATCGTCAAACGCTGGTACCATCTTGTGTAAAACTTACCAAAGAAAACCTCAAAGATATCTTTTTTATGCCACAAAGTTGCAGCTATCGCCGTTTGCACGAAGGGCGAGGGTTGGCCTCGTGGCATCCGCTGTTAAATAATGGCGACAAAACAAAAATGCATCAGCAGGGCATTTCGGTAAAAGACAAAACCGTAAAAGATTGCGACGTTAAGCTCGATGACTTTGACCTATATATAGCAGAGTGGCCAACCAAGGATAGTGATTAATGAGCAAACAACAGGCTGTTATTGGTTTATTAAATCCCAAAAGCCCAACTAATGTGGGCGGTGTATTACGTGCTGCAGGTTGCTACGACGCACAGCAGGTGTTTTTTACCGGAAACCGTTATTTAAATGCACAAAAGTTTCATACCGATACAAAAAATGTGGTTGAGCGAATTTCACTAACGGCCACCGATAATTTAGAAAAAGTAAAGCCACAAGGTGCCACGGTTGTGGTTATTGAGCTAATTGAAGGTGCAACGCCACTGCCTGAGTTTACCCACCCAGAAAACGCATTTTATGTGTTTGGCCCAGAGGATGGCTCAGTGTCTAAAGACGTTTTAAAGTGGGCCGACGAAGTCGTGTATATTCCTACTATTGGCTGCATGAACCTCGCCGCCACTTGTAACGTGGTGCTATACGACCGTTTAGCAAAACTAGGCGGCGTAGAGAGCAGCGATACTACAATTATCAATTCGCGCGATACCAATAATAAAATGAAATGGGAAAAAGCATAGCGCTTTAGTCGCTGTGCAGCGTATTTTAAAACGACATAAATCTCCCGCAGTTAAGCACCAATCAGTAATAAGCCTCGCAAGGGGCTTGTATTTTTAAGTACACAATTTAAACAACACACCTTAATCTTCCCGATCCTTCTAAGTTCATGAATAATCATAATTAAGCCTTTATTACTGTTTTAGCTCTTTTGTTGCTCGTAAGCTTTAATAACTAAGACATTTAGTTAAATATTTGCTAAAACTGTAGGTGCTAATAATAACAATTAAAAAAGGGCACTTATGCTTGGCTCGTTAAAATTTACCTCTAAGGTCACTATTGCTGCATCACTGGTATTAGTGTTGGTACTTGGTGTTTTTACAATTAATAACTATGTATCTATGCGTAATCAAACCGAGCAGCAACTTGCTCTTGTACTGCAACAAAGTTCAGAATCTGTTTCGCAAAACATTGCTAATTGGCTAAACGACAAACTGGCAATTGTTATTGCCATAGCAAAAACGCACCAATCTGGTGATAGCAAAGCGCTTACCCTTACACAGCTTAATACCGCTGAGTTGGCCGGAAACTTTAAAAATACCTATATTGGTAAATCCAATGGCGTGTTTATATTAAACGATCAAAGCGTAGTATTGCCCGCTGATTTTGATGCCACGTTTCGCCCTTGGTACAAGCTAGTAGAAAACAAAGAAAATACTGCCTTTACTACCCCTTATATAGATGTAACCAGCAATGAACTTACTATATCTGCGGTTGTGCCGATGCAGCAAAATGAGCAGTTTATTGGTGTAGCGGGCGCCGATATAGAAATGAGCATTATTACAAAAATTATTAACGATATAGATTTTTTAGGCTTAGGTTACGGCTTTTTAATTGACAGTAACGGCCAAGTGTTAAGCCACCCTAACAGAGCACTTAATTTAAAAAATACTACTGAGTTATTTGGTACCCACACTGCTTTGCAAAGCGAATTTACAGAGTATCAAGTGGCAGGGCAAAGTAAGCTTATATCGTATACAAAAATACGCGGTATAGAAAACGTTGACTGGTACTTAGGCGTGGTAATCGATAAAGATAAAGCCTTTGCTAGTGTATCGGCCTTTGGAAAAACGGCCGCTATATATATGCTTATTGGTATAGTTGTTATCATTATTATGATGCAACTATTATTGCGCTATTTAATGCGCCCAATGCAGCGATTAAACGACGCTATTAAAAACATTGCCCAAGGTGAAGGCGACCTAACGTGTAGATTAGAAGTTGAAAATGAAGACGAATTCGGCGAGTTAAGTCATTCTTTTAATTTATTCATTGAAAAAATACAGCACTCTATTGAGCAAGTAAAGCACACCACAGAGTCATTAGATGTGGCTATTTCGAGTTTAGTGGCGCAAACCGACTCAACATTATTAATGTACGAAGACCAAACTAAACGTACCGACAGTGTAGCTACCGCAATTAATCAGTTTTCTGCCACCGCAATGGAAATATCAAACAGTGCTGAGCGTGCCTCTAAGTTAGCTAAAAATGCCGATCAGCACTCAGCGCAAAACCAGCAAACACTCAGTAATAATGTGGCCAGTATTCATCAGTTATCAAAAAATATGGAACAGGCACAGCAAACTATTAATAGCTTAAACGTGCATACAGCCAGTATTGGCCAAGTGCTTGAGGTAATTAAAGGGGTAAGCGAGCAAACAAATTTACTGGCCCTTAACGCTGCAATAGAAGCTGCACGGGCTGGTGAAGCTGGGCGAGGTTTTGCTGTAGTTGCTGATGAAGTTCGTCAATTAGCGCACCGAACCCAGCAATCAACCCAAGAAATAGAAGACACCGTAAGCCAATTACAAAAAGGCTCTAATTTAGCGGTAGAACTAATGAAAACCAGTTTAAGCGACAGCGAAACAAGCGTGCAACAAGCCGATGCAGTAGGTGTTGTAATGCAGCAGATTATAGATGCAATACAAAAAATTAGCGATGCGAATCATGTTGTAGCTAGTGCAACCGATGAGCAAAATCAGGTTGTTAAGTCTCTCGATTCAGACATTCATAATATTAGTGAGCTTTCGATACAGGGCAAAGCTAATTTAAACCGTACCTTGGATGAATGCACCAAGCTTAAACAACAATTTAGCGATTTAGAGCGTATGGTTAAAAAATTTAAAGTTTAAATTTTAAAAACAAACGCTAACAACAGTTTAGCTATTAATCATTATAGTATGTGTAAATGCTGATGGCTTACATTAAGCACGAGCTGTTAATACGGAGGAGCAAATGGCTCAAAGTAAACTTGTTTATGTACACGACCCTATGTGCAGTTGGTGCTGGGGTTATGCGCCGAGCTGGCTTAAGTTAAAAGCCGCTCTTGAGAGTAAACTAGTAGTTGAATACAAAGTTGGAGGGCTTGCTCCTGACAGCCAAGATCCCATGCCACAAAACATGCAAGATATGCTACAAAACACCTGGCATAAAATAGCAGCGCAATTGGGCACTGAGTTTAATTTTGATTTTTGGCGCAACTGCCAACCAAGGCGCTCAACGTACCCGGCGTGTAGAGCGGCGCTTATTGCGCGTAAAGCGGGCAAAGAAAGTGCAATGGTTGCAGCCATTCAGCAAGCTTACTATTTAAATGCTCAAAACCCCTCAGATGAAAGCACATTAATTAGCTTAGCCGAGCAAATAGGTTTAAATAAAGCGCAGTTTGCAAATAGGCTTCAATCAAAAGAGCTTAATGATGAGTTAATTGCAGAGCTTAATTATGTACATAGTTTGCCCATTCAGGGTTTTCCATCTTTAGTGCTTATAAATGACAATAAAGTGCACCCAATAGCAATAAACTACACCGACTGGCAAAAAACATTAAATCAAATTAATGCTATTTTAAGCTAAATAGCCTGAACTCAGGTTAAGTATTGCTAAATTATGCGTGTTTGGTTGCCAAACACTCACTCCTCTTATAACACTTCTTACACAGCACTCCTTACACAACCCCTTACACAGCCCCCTTAGACAGGCTATTTATTAACGCTGTCATAAAAGCGACTTCTTTGCGCAACATGCTTGTCATTTTTCATCTATACACTTTCGCTCATTGAAAATATTTAGTTTTTAATTGTTTGTATCAAACGTTTAAAGCTAACAAAAACAAACTAGCAAATCTGCTAACTAACGAGTAAAGGTGTATGCGATGAAAGGCGTTAAACCATTAATTATAGCTGGTATTGTGGCCGCAAGTGCCGCTGTACACGCAAACGATTTAAATAAGGTTATTGATAAAAGCAGTGAAATTACTAAATCGGCTGCGCAATCACAAACAAAAATAGACAAGATTGCAGATTCAATGCAAGGGCGTCTGCAACAGTTTAAAACCCTTAATAAAGAAATTGATGGTTTAGCTGTGTATAACGCTCAGCTTACAAAACAGTTAAATAACCAAATTGCAGAAATGCAATCGATGAATCTCTCTATGGATCAGGTTTCAATTATTGAGCGTCAAATTACGCCACTAATGATGCGTATGATCACCGGTCTTGAACAGTTTGTATTACTCGATGTGCCATTTTTAAAAGACGAACGTGAAAAGCGTTTAACCTCTTTAAAAGCCATGATGGAACGTGCCGATATTACCTCTAGCGAAAAGTTCCGCCGCGTACTCGAAGCCTACCAAGTAGAAGTTGATTATGGCCGCACTATTGAAGCTTACAGCGCACTGCTTGAGGTAAATGGTAAAGAGCGCGAAGTTGATTTTTTACGCATTGGTCGCTTAGAGCTCATTTACTTAACCCGCGATAGTAAATTAGCTGGTAGCTGGGATACACAAACAAAAACGTTTGCAGCACTTCCAGACTCAACCATTAGCCAAATTAATAAAGGTTTACGCATTGCGCGTAAGCAACTTGCCCCAGATATGTTAACTCTGCCAGTTCACGCAGCACGATAAGAGGTCGAAAATGAAATTGTTTACTCAAATGACAAAAATGGCCGTACTTGCTGCAAGTATAAGTTTTACATGCGCAAATGTAGCAGCTGAGCCAATGGATTTAGATTCATTACTTAAAAACCTTGAACAAGGTAAATCTGCGCAAAGTGTGCAAAATACTCAGCGTGAACAACAATTTACTGCGCGTCAAAACGAGCAAGTACAAATGCTAAAAGACACGCAAGCAAAGCGTAGTCAAATGCTTAGTGAATCAGAGCGGTTAGAAACACAGTTTGAAGAAAACGAAATTAAACTGGCTAATTTAACCGATACCCTATCAAAGCGTATGGGATCACTTAAAGAATTGTTTGGTGTGTTGCAACAAGTGGCAGGCGATTCAAGCAATAAGTTTGCTACCTCTGTGGTATCGGCAGAAATACCTGGTCGAAGTGTTTTTATGGACGATCTGGCACAAAAAATGGGATCTACTTCACAACTTGCTTCAATCGAAGATATTGAAAAAGTGTGGTACGAGCTACAACGTGAAATGACCGAGCAAGGCAAAGTGAGCCGCTTTAATACTCAGGTTATTATTGAAGGTGGTAACAAAGCAGAGCAAGAAGTTGTGCGTGTTGGTGCTTTTAACCTTATTTCCAACGGTAAATATTTAGAGTACAGCCCAAGTACAAATACGCTAAGTGAGCTTACTCGCCAGCCCGTATCGCGCTATACATCAACCGCAGGCGATTTACAGCAGGCTAAAAACGGTATAGTACAGTTTGCACTAGACCCAACCGGTGGCTCAATTTTAGGTTTACTAGTACAAGCCCCAGATACCGCTGAGCAAGTTCACCAAGGCGGCGCTGTAGGTTACGTTATTTTAGGTGTGGGTTTATTAGCCCTGTTAATTGCAATTGAGCGTTTTGTATCTTTATTGCTAGTGGGTGGCAAAATTCGCCGTCAACTTAAAGACACAGTTGCTCGCGACGATAATCCACTAGGCCGTGTTATGAAAGTAAAAGACGACTACCCAAATGTAGCCTACGACACCCTAGAGCTTAAATTAAGCGAAGCTATACTGCGCGAAATGCCAAAAATAACCCGTAACTTAACCCTGATTAAAATTATTTCAGTAGTGGCTCCGCTGCTTGGTTTACTTGGTACAGTTACCGGGATGATCAATACCTTCCAAGCCATTACCTTGTTTGGCACCGGGGATCCTAAGCTCATGGCAGGCGGTATTTCTCAAGCACTTGTAACAACAGTACTTGGCTTAGTTGTGGCAATACCCACAGTATTTATTTACACCATACTCAACACCCGAGCAAAAAGCTTACTGCTTATTTTACAAGAGCAAAGCGCGGGCATTATTGCAAAACGAAGTGAAAAAGGAGCATAAACCATGGTGCTATTGATTGATTCAATCAATGCTATCCGTGATTTTCTCGACACTGGTGGCCAAGTTCTCTTGGTCATTGGGGTGTTAATCTTCGCGATGTGGTTATTGATACTCGAGCGATTCATTTACTTTTTTAATGGTTTTCGTGGTTACAAAAAAGCCATCAAAAACAGTTGGCTTAAGCGCAACGAGCGTAATAGCTGGAATGCAGAACAAATTCGCCAAGCGATGATCTCACGCGCCAGTATGCGTCTTAACGCTAACTTAGCACTTATTAATGTGATGGTTGCATTGTGTCCGCTACTTGGCTTACTTGGCACAGTAACAGGAATGATTGAAGTGTTTGATGTTATGGCAATTACAGGTACAGGCAGTGCGCGCTCTATGGCGTCGGGCGTATCTAAAGCAACTATTCCAACTATGGCAGGCATGGTCGGTGCGTTATCTGGGGTATTTGCCTCAACGTACTTACAACGCCGGGCTAAACGTGAAGTAGCGCTACTTGAAGACAGCATGGTTTTAGACCATTAAGCAATTATTAATAAGTGGCTCTACCTATAGCCACTTATTTCAGGAGAATAAAAAATGAGAGCCCCATTAGGAAACCTATTTCAAGAAGATGAAGCAGAAGAAATAAACATGACCCCCATGCTAGATGTGGTATTTATCATGCTTATTTTCTTTATTGTGACCGCCTCATTCGTAAAAGAGTCGGGTATTGATGTTAACCGCCCCGAAGCCGCCACTGCGGTTAAAAAAGAACGCGCTAATATTTTGGTCGCTATTTCAGACACAGGTGAAATTTGGATTAATAAACGCCAAATAGATGTGCGTGCGGTGCAGGCAAATATTGAGCGTTTAAAAGCCGAAAACCCACAAGGGAGCGTGGTTATTCAAGCAGATAAAAAGTCGACCACGGATACTTTAATTAAAGTAATGGATGCAGCGCGCGCCGCGGGTGTGTTTGATGTGTCGATTGCGGCCCAAGAAGCCTAAGGGTTAGCCATGCGTTATTTAATAGCATTTGTAATAGCCATTTTAGTAACCTTTATGCTGTTTTTAGGCATGCAGGCACTTATTACTGGTGGTGAGGGCGCAATGAGCGAACCTGCAAAGGGGAACGTGCTTGACTTTGTACGGCTTAAAAAAGAAGAAAGCTTACAAACAAAACAGCGCAAACCACAAAAACCACCCACACCCAAAGAGCCGCCACCACCAATGGAGTCACCAAAAATGCAAAACAGCGATGCCAATGCAAAAGCTAATAATTTTGACTTTGCGGCCAATGTTGATGCCGAGGTGAATTTAGCCGGTGGTTTAGCCCTTGAATCAAGTGATGGTGAATACCTGCCCATTGTAAAAGTGGCGCCAGTGTACCCAAGGCGCGCACTGTCTCGTGGGATTGAAGGCTACGTTATTGTTGAGTTTACAGTAACCAAACAAGGCACTGTTCGCGACCCTCAGGTATTAAAGGCAGAGCCTGAATCGCTATTTGACCGAGCGGCGATGGATGCAGCCCTTAAATTTAAATATAAGCCCCGCGTAGTCAATGGTGAAGCCGTTGAAGTTGCGGGAGTGCAGAACAAAATATCTTTCCAGATAAGCGGTTAATTTTTGGATTAATTAATTCAACCTATTAATGGATAGAAAAGCGAGGCGATGATGAAATTACAACCAATAGCAGTTATTTTTAAATTAACACTTTTTTGCACCGTAACAATAAGCGCAAGTATTGTAACCCCCAGTGCACTTAGTTTATTACCAGGTGTGAGTGCTTTTACAGCGCAAGCCGCAGAGCAAAAAACCAAACGAGTACCGGCCCTGCGTGAAAAAGTATATAGCCAGTTAGCGCGAGCCCAAAAGCTTGCCGACGATGGCGATGTTAAAGCAGGCCTTGAAGCGCTTGATTCTATACAAGATCGCGCATCAAGCATGAACTCCTACGAAATTGCAATGATGCATAACTTTTATGGCTTTATTTATTACAACGAAAACGACTTACCCAAAGCAATAGCCGCGTTTGAAAAAGTAGTCGCAGAGGAAGGTATTCCAGAAACATTACGTTTAAGCACTACGTTTAGTTTGGCTCAATTGGCAATGGCTAACAGTGACTACAACAAAGTAATTACGTTTTTAGACCAATGGGATGCTATTAATACAAAAGATAAGCCAGAGAGCTACTATGTGTTAAGAGCGCAAACCTATTATCAGCTAAAAGACTACCAGCAAGGCCTTAACTACATAACGCAAGCTATTACACTAAGTGACAGCGAAGGCAAAGTACCAAAAGAGAACTGGCTAGTATTACAGCGTGCTATGTACTACTCACTTAATCAAACTGATAAAGTAGTAAAGGTACTAGAGCGCATGGTTAAGCTGTATAACAAACCAGAATACTGGGTGCAGTTAGCAGGTATGTATGGCGAAACAGGTCAAGAAAAACAACAACTAGCAATTATTGAAGCGGCATATCAGCAAGGCTTTTTAACCTCCAAGTCAGATTTACGCCAATTAGCCCAAGTGTATTTATACAATGGCTTGGCTTATAAAGCAGCCATAGTGATGAGTAAAGCAATTGAGGCAGGAATAGCAGAGCAAACCGCTAAAAACTATGCCTTTGTAGCTGAAGCCATGATCCAAGCTAAAGAAGATGCGCAATCGATTAAATACTTTGTAAAAGCGGCGCAGTTATCAAGCAGTGGTAACTACGATCAGCGCTTAGCACAAGTGTATGTAAATACAGAGCAATATGAAGAAGCTGCCGACTCTGCGCGTAAAGCACTTGATAAAGGCAACCTTGATTTTGAATCAAACGCATTTGTAGCTTTGGGCATGGCACAGTTCAATTTACAAAACTTTGATGCCTCTATTTTAGCGTTTGAACAAGCGCAAATACATAAAAAGTCGCAGCGCTTAGCCAAGCAATGGATTAAATATGTAAAGCGCGAAAAAATACATGCTGAAACCCTAAAAACAGCGCTACTTTAATGTTTTACTTTTGCGCTAGGTGCTAAATTAATAGCGCATAAAAACAGTTTATAATCGCAACGCCAAACCGCACTAATATTAATTTAGTGCGGTTTTTTTACTTCTGTAAAGTTAACCATATGAATATATTTAATTTATTATTGTCACATAGTGTTTATTAAAATGTAACGGCACTGTCATATCTCTCCCGTATTGTACTCCTATTCGATAACTCAAGTGACCTTAATGCATGAGTGTCGTGCCTTAAAGTGACTTAAGTTATTACTTAATGCGCTAACAAAATAATTAAATACTTTAACGGAGTGAACAATGAAATTATCTGGCTTATTTAAGGTTAGTCTAGTGGCTACTGCAATGACTTTAGCAGGCTGTGGCGGCGATATTGAAATTACACCCACGGTGAACGATAACAGCACCAGTACTGATAACAGTGTTAATAATTCAAATAATAATAGCGGTGGCACTAACGATGATATTAGTTGTACCGAGTATCAAACTGATGCGGGCACGGTTGCTGGTATTTTTGATGGTAAGGACTGTTTATATAATGACTCGTTTGCCAGTAAAAACATTCAAATTACAGCTAACTTAACCTTTGAAGAATTACCAGATGGCGGTGTTCACTTATTCGAAGACGCATTATTAATTGGTACAGATGGCGACACGACTACTGATTTTAGCATTCCAACAAACGGCCCTACGTTAACGGTTAAGCCTGGGGCAACCCTTGCATTTAAATCGGGTGAGGCTATTGTGCGCATTGCCCGTGGTGCAAAAATTCAAGCTGTTGGCACTGCCGATAAACCGATTGTATTTACCTCTGCTAAGGCGTTTCCTCGTTTTGATGCCGAAGGTAAAGGCCCACTCTATGCAGATTGGGGCGGCATAATTATTAATGGTAATGGCATTACTGACCAATGTACTGACGCAGAGCGCGACGCGGCAACGTGTAATGTGCCCTCAGAAGGGATCACCAGTTACTTTGGTGGTAATGATAATAGCGACTCTAGCGGTAATATTAAATGGACCAAAATTTGGTATGCCGGATCAGGTCCTAAAGTAGGCGGAGAAGGGGATGATTTAAACTCGTTAACCCTCAATGCGGTAGGCTCGGGTTCAGAGTTTGACTACATTCATATTCACCAAGGTTTTGATGATGGTATTGAAATATTTGGTGGCGCAACCACCATTAAGCATGTTGTTGTAACCGACACTCAAGATGATTCGTTTGACTTTGATGCAGGTTGGCAGGGCAAAGCGCAGTTTTTGTTTGTTAAACACGGCACCGTAATTACCCGCGAAGGCACCACAGTATATATGGGTAATAACGGCTTTGAGTCAGACGGCGTAAAAGGTACATCAAGTGCGCAAGTGGCACCATCAAACCCAACCATTGCTAATGTCACTATTATCACCACCGATGGCCTATCGGTTCGCGATACTGACCCTTCAAATGCGTTTAAATTTGATGACTCATTTAATGCTAATTTTTATAACGTATTAATGACCAAAGACATAGCTTTGCAATCTAGCTGTATTAGCTTTTCAAGCGATGGCGAAAAACAAGCCGATAAAATTATTTTTAATAGCTCAGTAATGACCTGCGCCTCTGAATTTGACGATGCCGATGGCACCTTTAATAGTGGTAAAGAGCCTGCAGCATTAACGGCCACTACACTTACTGCCTGGTTTGATAATAACGGCAGTAATCAACGTATAGGCGAAGGGGCCGATGTATTTGCTAGCAATGGCTTTGCTACAAATACTGCCTCAACCGATATTACTGTTACCGCTAACGACTTAAGTGGCTTAGATTCGAGCTTTTTTGAAGCCGCTCCTTACATTGGTGCAGTGTCTGATCAAGACACCACATCACCTTGGTACAAGTGGGTAGAAACAGCACTCGCTGCATCAGCTCAAGACTAATACCTCAGTAACGCACATTAAATAGTTAGGGCGCCATTTGCAAAGTGCATTTTAGGCGCCCCTTTTTTAACTGATTAGGGATCTGTAAAGATGTTGAATCAAGCTAGATTGAATAAATTGTCATTGGCAATTAGTCTCTCGCTTTTAGCAAGCTCGCTTAATTTGAGCGCTGCACAAAGTGAGCAAAGCGAAATAGAAGAGGTTGTTGCTGTTGGCACTCGGCTACAAGGCAGCGCCGCTGCTGTAGTCGAGGAGCGTAAAAACCAAGCCTTTGTTGCCGATATTTTAGGTGCTGAACAACTTGCGCGAACCGGCGATAGCGATGCGGCTTCGGCGCTGCGCCGTGTAACGGGTTTAACCTTAGTCGATGGTAAGTTTATTTACGTACGTGGCTTAGGTGAGCGCTATTCTAGCGCGCGTTTAAACGGTGCTTATATTCCCAGCCCAGATTTAACGCGCAACGTAGTGCCGTTGGATATTTTTCCTGCCAGTATTATTCAAAGTATGGCGGTACAAAAAGCCTACTCACCAGATATGCCAGCGGCGTTTGGCGGCGGTAATATCGATATTCGTACTAAATCAATTCCTGCAGAATTTACTGCCGGATTTGCGGTTGGTTTATCTAAAGATACATCGGCTAGCAGCGGTTTTACCTATAAAGGCAACGATGGCGATATACCCCAAATTTTAAATAACGCCATAGTGCAATACAAAGGCAATTTTGATGTGGGGAACATTATTGCTAAAGATAACTTGGTTGATAACAGTGAGGCGTCACGCTCAGACCAAGCAATTGCCATTAACAATCAATTGTTAAAATCGCTACCACGCAATTTTGCTTTAAAAGATGAATCGCTAGACCCAAATTGGGATATTAAAGGCCATTTAGGCAATAGTTTTGATGAGTCCTTTTTAGGCGGCACTTTTGGCTTTTTACTCTCAGGTGAATACGATAAAAGCTGGGACTCGGCAAAAAGAAGAACCGCTGTTATAGCCCAAGATATTGGTGATGATTGTGCAACCACCCTTAATTCAGCGCAAGATGTAAGTACATCGTGTTTTAACACAGTTAAAGACTCAGTAACCACCACAGAAAACGAGCGCTATAACGCCACGCTAAATTTAGGTTATAGATTAAATACCCATAGTATTTCATTTATGAGCTTATATTTACGCGACAACGAGGATGAAACCGAGGTAGCCACGTCGCAAAGCCCCGCAGGCAGTTCGGTATTTACCATAGTAAATGATAACCGAGCTAATCGTACTCATGAGTTTAATTTAGAGCAGCGCACGCTTACGGTAAATCAGTTATTAGGCCAGCATACCTTTTTAGATTACTGGGGTATTGGCGCCGACTGGCAATATACTCGCTCTAAAGCCAGTACCGACATTCCAACTAATGTAGAGTTTAAATTTAGAGATAACTACGATAACAGCGGTAACTATAGCAACTCGCAAATTACCGGCGATGATAACCGGGCGCTGTTCTCGTATATAAATATGCAAGACAGAGTAAATTCATACGGCGGTAATTTAACGCTTCCCTTAAGCTTTAATGCTGTTGAGGTAGAGTTAAAAACCGGCTTTGATATTGCCGACCGAGCGCGTATTTATAACACCTCTAGTTTTGCTGTAAATAACGGCACAGGCTTGGCGTTAACTGTGGCAGATAATCCGCTTGATGCGGGCAATTATTTAACCGATGAATTTATTGACGGCGAACGTATTTTACTCGACTTTAATGAACCCTCAGCCCCCGATGCCGATGACTATATAGCTGGGCAAAAAATATCAGCTGCGTATGGCTCGTTTGATGTTATTTATGATGACTTACTGCGTTTAAGTGGTGGGGTGCGTTATGAAGAATTTAAACAAACCTCTATCGGCACCTCAAGCTTAATTTTTACTGCGGATGACTTAAATATTTACTATTCCCCAGAAAAAATAGCCGCAGGCAGTATTAATGAAGATGACTTTTTTTCGGCGTTATCGCTTACTTATTTAGGCGGCGAAAATTACCAAGTACGTTTAGGGTATGGCGAAACAGTAGTGCGCCCCGACTTACGTGAAGTAGTGCCAGTGTCGTATTTTGATCCGCTAACCGATATTCGTACTTTTGGCCGCGTGGGTTTGCAAAGTAGCCCAATTAAAAATTACGATTTACGCTATGAATATTATGGCAACACCGGAGATTCATTCTCTGTAGCAGCCTTTTATAAAGACATAGATAAACCGATTGAAACTGTATTACGCATTGGCGATGAAGATTACTCAGCCTCATTTGTAAATGGTAAAACTGCGCAGGTATACGGTATAGAAACCGAATGGCTAAAAGATCTTACTTATTTAACCGAAGGGCTATTTACCAGCGGTAACATTACTTTAAGTGACTCAGAGGCAGATATTGATCCTGCACTTGCGAGTAACTTAACTAACCCGACTAAACGCATGACAGGGCATTCTAAATACGTGGTTAACCTACAGCTCAACTACGACTCTGTTGATGGCCAGCATAGTAGCTCGTTGGTGTATAACGTATTTGGCGAGCGTATATTGGCCGCCGGTATAGCCGGGCGTGATGATGCCTACGAGCAGCCTTTTCACTCACTCGATTTAATTTACACTTGGTATCCCGACTTTAACTCCAACGTTAAGTTTAAAGTGACAAACTTACTTGATGAAGAGCAGCAAGTTACGCAGTCAGATATTGTAGTACGCTCTAAAGAAGTGGGAATGACCTTTGATGTGAGTTACAGCTACGAGTTTTAAATGTTTATTTTAGCTAATAAAACCTGATGAATTATGCATTAGCCCTGTACTTTGTACGGGGTTTTTTATTTAGAGCCTAATGGTCATATTCTGAAGGAGTCACATAACTTCTAAATTACGTAGAACACTATTTTAAATTTTCTACAGGCTAAATACCGCATATAAGTTTCAATCTGTAGGTCTTTCTTTATACCAACGTTTATCGTATTGATAAGGTTCGAAGCTTTCTAGCTCTCGTTCCAAGCGAAACGAAGTCGACAGCTAGCTATATTTACCGTACATTCTCTAATTAATAGGAAAGGTACAAAATTGAACTGAAACACCTGCTTTAGGTTAACTTAAGCTTAGAGTAAATTATCTTTAAGTTATTCATCAAATGGATATTGTTTTTAATATCAGGGTATTCAATTCTTAGTCGAATGTTCGTATATTAACGCATGGCACAAAAGGATTTTTATGACACAAATAGAGAAAGTTGTTACATGGGTAAATAGCGCTAATAAGCCCCTATGGTGGAGACAGGTAGTCCGTATGGTCATGGGGCAGGGAGGTCTTCAACAGCAAGATTTACAGCTTATTTACCAAGTTGCCAAAATGGAGTTTGGCCTACTTCCACGAACACCTGAATTTCCTAATTACGTTAAACATGTTTCGGTTGCAGGATTTGAAGCTGAAGCTGCACCAGTGACGTTAGCAAGCTTAGGCAATGTAAAAAATGTCTCATCGTTAATTGAAGATGTGACACTAAACTTTCCAATTGAGGGCTTAACAGCTGTATATGGGGATAATGGTGCTGGTAAATCAAGTTATGCAAAGATACTCAAAAGTGCATGTTTAACTCGAGGTGATATTCCTGTTATTTCTACAAATGCTTTCAATCCTTCAGATGTTCCATCACAAGCTACTTTAGGTGTGTCAGTTGACGGTGCCGCAGTAGTTGAAAATATCTGGTCTATAGAGGGGGAACCAAGTCCTGAGTTAAAGTCTATAAGGATTTTTGATTCTAATTCAGCAACAAACTACATTTCAAAAACAGATAGTGTTGAGTACAAACCAGCAGAAGTAAAATTATTGGATGAGCTGTGTCGTGCTTGTCGATTTGTGAAAGATGAATTGGCACGTGAATTGATTCCATTTAGTAGACCATACGTAATACCTGATTTAAATCCATTATCTAATGTGAGTGCTTTCTGTAATTCGTTAATTACAGCCACCCAAACTACATTAGATGCTCAATGTGGTTGTGTAAATGAGTTGATAGAAATATCTCAATTAAAGAAAGATCTGGAAGAGCTAAACGGGAAAACACCTGCTCAATTAAAAGCTTTTTATGCAACCAAATTAAAACATCGTGAACCGTTACTTAATTTTCTTAACAACCTATATGAAAAACTAAATGATGTTAATGTAACCAAAATTGGTGTTTTATATGATGATAAATTAACTAAATTAAAAGTTGCTGAGAATGTAAGGCAGAATACTTTAAATGGTTTACCAATTAAAGGTATCGGGAATGATGCCTGGAAAGAAATGTGGAACCATGCGCAGAACTTCATAATGGGTAATGGTGATGATAAAACTTTCCCACCAGTTAAAAATGAACACTGTCCTACTTGCTTACAACCGGTAGGAAGTCAAGCTGCTGAAAGGATGGCTAGGTTCAATGATTATATTACTAATCACTCTCAGGTAGATGCTGATAAGGCAACTGCGGCTCTAATCTTACAGGTGAATCTCATAACTCAATTGGGTTTTGACCTTAAACCGTATGAAGGTATTTTTGAGGAAATACGGCAATCTGCACCTGATGCCATAGAGCAATTCAACATCTGTATACAGCAGTTGTTTGATAGGAAGAACAGCCTAACTTCTGCTAACCCAACATTTACTCATCCAGCACTCGATATGAGATTTTTACAACGACTATCTAAGCAAGTCGAAACGTTAAAAGTAAGAAGGGATGGTGTTGCTGATGACGGTACGTTAGCTCAGATGATTAAGCTTAGTCAGGTCCGATTGATGGAGCTTGAAGATCGACAGAGGTTATCTGCGCATAAAGATAACATCCTTATTGAAATAAACCGTATTAAGATATTTGGCTGTTTTAACTCAGCTCTAGCTACAACCAACCTTTCACTTATTACGCGGTTTATATCCGAGTTGGCTAAAACTGGTAGTTTGGGGGTAATTAATGCTTCATTTGCCAAAGAGTTAGCAGCGTTGAACTTTAAAAGCTTTGATGTAGAAACTAAAACTCAAGGTTCTGCTGGTCAACAGAAATTGACTCTACAGATTTCAAGGAATGCGTCAAAGATAGGACATATCGCCAGTGAGGGCGAGCAAAAGTGTATAGCTCTAGCAGGTTTTATGGCTGAGTTAACGATTGATAATCGAAAGTCTGCCATTATTTTTGATGATCCAGTCAATTCCTTAGATCATAAGTGGAGGCGCAAGTTTGCTAAACGTATTGCAGATGAAGCACTACATAGGCAGGTGATCGTACTTACGCACGACTTGCCATTCTTGATGATGTTAAGTGAGGAATCCTCAAACCCGATTAATATCCAGTCTATCACTCGTAGAGGGAAGCTCTCTGGATTCCCGCAAGGAAGTCCACCTTGGGATGCTTTAAAAACTGTAGATAGGATAGGCCAGTTGAAACAGTTAGAAGTAGAGCTTCGTCGGTACACTAAACGTGATGACTTTATTGAAGATATGTATAGTCGAGATGCTAAACATATTTATGGCAAAATGCGTGAAACATGGGAGAGGTTAGTTGAAGAATGGCTAATTAGAAATGTTGTGCAGCGGTTTAGTCGTGTTGTTCAAACGCTAAATATACGATATATAGTTGATAGTACACCAGAGGATGTAGCTACTATTAGTGCTGGTATGGGGAAATGTAGTACTTACTTTGAAGGTCACGATACCGCTACTGGTTTGGGTGTTACGGAAATGCCAGATATTGATGAATTGTTGGCTGACATAACAGCACTTGATGTGTATTTTAAGGCATTAAAAAAACGCAGGTCATGAAGCCAAAAGGAATCAGATTTCGACTTCATACATCGCAATCATTAACTGGATGCTTATTGCTCTTAACTGTATGTTTGGTTAGATTGGAATCTCACTTCTACACTATCAAAATTGGTATGAACCACGACACCTAAAGTAGGCAATAGTTCTTTGCCCTGTATTTAATACAGGGCTTTTTGGGTTTTATATTTGTAAGCGTCTAGCGAACCACACCTAGCATCGATGTTCTGATTATCTAAAAATACCTGCTCAATGATAAATTCGGAGCAGGTGATGAAAACTTACAGAACAAGCGCACAGTGGCAGCAGCTTTTGCTGAAACGCAGTACGTTTAGTGGTACTAATATTGAATTCTGCCAACACCATAATGTCGCTATTACGACTTATTATAAACAA
>NZ_JAATTW010000029.1:0-42701 GCF_013414205.1 Pseudoalteromonas sp. MIP2626 | reverse complement strand
TAGCGAAACTAATTACGGATTATTCACGATCATTTAGATCGGTCAACCGATCAATTAACCTTAACTGATCGGCATTAGCGGGTACTGGCGGGTTTTTATAAAGCGAAACCGCGATCCAAACAACATACAGTGCGCCAAATAAGGTTAAAAATTTCATTAACATCACATGTGAAGCTAAAATAGCACCCAAACCTACCACTACAATCAGCGCGGCAATAAGGTGGCCTAACAAGAGCCCTGAAACTGCCGGAATAATTTTATCTCCCGCAATTCCTGCGCTTATGGTATACGCCCAATCAGCACCAGGGGTAAGTACAAACAATATTGACACCAGCCAAAAAGAAAAAATAACATTAATATCCATCAACAATAACCTAAAATAATTGGGAGCTTATTTTATTGCTTTCTTATGGGGAAAAATACTATATTTTACCTTATTAAACGCCATTATTAGGAAACAATTGAATATGGATAGCATAGATCGGAAAATTCTTGCTGAGCTGCAAGTTGATGGCCGACTCACTCTTTCAGAACTTGCAGATCGCGTGGGGCTTAGTGTTTCGCCATGTCACCGCCGAGTTAAAGAATTAGAAAAAACCAAAGCTATTGTGGGCTACAGGACGGAGATCTCTCCAGAAAAAGTAGGGCTTAATTTTTCTGCGTTGGTTTTTATTACTATTAAAGAAGGTGATAAAGCATCGTTGGCTAAACTTGAATTAGCAGTTGAAGATATTCCACAAATAACTAATGCGCAGCGTTTGTTTGGTACACCTGATTATTTAATACATGTGGTGACTAGAGATTTAGGCGCGTTTCAAAAATTATACGATGATAAACTATCGGCGCTGCCAGGCGTGCAACGTTTAACCTCAACCATTGTGATGAAAGATATTGTTCGAGCCCGAAACCTGCATTTTTAATTATATACCCCATTAAAAAAGCCCTGCGCTAGGCGGGGCTGTTTAATATTTAAAGCTGAGCTACTAAGTGGTGTAGTTACTAAGTTACTAAGTTACTAAGTTACTAAGTTACTAAGTTATTTAGTTAAGCAGTTACTAAATTACATAGCCGCTAAAACCTAGCGCTTTAAAGTACAATTTAGGAATAGTGCTAAATCCACACTCATGCAGTAGCTCGCTAAAACGCATGCGATCTAACGGATAAAATTCATTTTCTAGGCTATGACGAATATGAGTTTGTCCGGCCTCACCTAAGCCTAGTTTTGCACTAGTTAAAAGTTGCGCGTCACGCTCAAATAAGGTTTCTGGGCGCATTAAATCAGCAATATACAGTGCAGCTTCTTTGTTCAGACTTGCTTTAATGTTTTTAAGAACTTGCTTTTTATCGCCATTATCTTCTACAAACTGTAGCACTAATAAGCATAAGGCTGCATCGGCTTTAGTTTTAAGTTTTTCTAAAGGCCCGCAATGTACAGTTACTCTATCGCTTATTCCTTGCTCAGCAAACTTATCGCTAGCAACACTAAGCATGTCGTTTGAGGTATCTTGTGCGGTAAACTTCCATGTTGGATTAATGCTAGCTAATTCAATTACCTCTTTGCCAGTCCCCGCCCCTACCACTAAAATATGTGCGTTATCTTTTAATGTGGCTTGCAGTTGCGCATTAGTTAGTTGATGCAATAACTCGTAGCCTGGTACTAGTCGCGTAATGCGGCTATCGTATTGTGTTGCTTGATCATCTGTAAATGTTGGCATTATTACTTCCTTTATAGACCCCAAGTTTTTTGGGGATCATAAATACAATGGGTGTTATCAAGATAAATTAATATCACACAATTTCTACGCTAGAATAACCGCCCGGCTTTTTAGCCACATGGACTTGTGTTGCTACGCGCTCACTCATTTCGCTTACATGCGATATAACACCTACTTTTCGCCCTTGTGCTTGTAATGAATCAAGTGCATCCATTGCAACACTGAGCGTTTCGCTGTCTAACGTACCAAACCCTTCGTCAATAAACAAAGAATTGATTTGTACTTTGTTTGACGACAATGAAGCAAGCCCTAAAGCCAGCGCCAAAGAGACTAAAAATGATTCACCACCAGAGAGCGTATTTACAGAGCGTTGCTCATCGGCCATGTCGCGGTCAATAATAGCAATATCTAAAGAGTGCTCAATAGCAGTTAATTCATAGCGTTTATTAAGGGTTTTTAAATGACTATTTGCATAGTGCAGCAGTATTTTTAAAGTTTGCGTTTGCGCTAAATTACGCATGGTTTTACCGGTTGCATCGCCTAATACTTTATTAAGTAAATGCCACTGATCAACTTGCGTTTTAAGCGTAGTTAACTCAGCTTGTTTGCCTTTGAGCGTTTTAGCATTTTGGTTGTGCTGCTCAATAGCGGTATTAGTGGCAAGCAAGCTATTTTGTAGCTCTGTTTGCTGGGTATTTAATACATTTAGCTGCTCAGTTAACTCATCGTGGTTTTTTGAAGGCTTGTCAGTATTTTGATGCTCAGTGTACGATTTTTGTTGCTGTTTAAGCGCCGCATTTGTATCGGTTAGCGTTTGTGATACTTGTTCAAACTGTTTTAAGTGCGCTTTAATTTGCTCGCTACTTAAGGTTAGTAAAATAGTGACCTGTTCGTGTGTTGCATCGCTATGTTGCGCTTTAAACTCAGTAAACCACTCTAAGTAACGTGCCTCAAGGCTGGTTAGCTCCTGGGCGTGCTCTTGCAAGCGTTGCTCAACATTTTTAAGTGTAATGGCATGCTCGTCGCGCTGTTTAATTGCTTTTTCGTGCGCTTGTTGGCTGGCATTTAGCTGTGTTTGACATTGCTCAAGCTGCATGGCTAGTTTGGTTTGATAGTCGCTTGCGCTTATTTGCTCATTATTAAATAAAGCTAAGCGCTCGCTTTGCGTAATATTTTGCTGTTGCTGCGCTTTGGCTAAATCGTCATTTAATGCTTTAAGTGCGTGCTCACTTTTAGTGATTAATGGCGTTAATTGCTGTAGTTGCTGGTTTGCACTGTCGAGCTGTTTTTGGCTTTGCTCAAGCTGCGTTAGTGTTTGCTGGTATTGCTCAACCTGTTTGTTTAAATCGCTTAGGGTAAGCGATTCACTTTGCAGCTGCTGCCAAAAATCGCTGTGTTCAAATTGCGCGTTAAGCGCTGCGCTTAGCTCGTTTATTTGTACGCTTAGCTCGTTATGTTTACTGCTTAATTGGTTTAGCTGATTAGTTAACTCAACATGCTGGTTTTGTAATTGCTGCTGTGCGTGTTGCTCGGTTTTTAAAGCATTAAACTGCTGATTTACTTTTTCTTGTAAGGTACGCAGCTGTGTTTGTACTGCAAAGTACTGGGCTTTTTGCTCGCTGAGTTGCTGGTAGGTTTCATCAAGCTGCTCGGTTGTTAACGCGTTAAGCTCGGTGCGAGCCTCTTGCATGGTCGTTTTAATTTCTAGCTGCTTAGCCTGTGCAATTTGTATTGCTTGGCTATGTTGCGTTTGCTCGGCCACTAACACAGCATGTTGTGTTTGGTGCTGATGCAGCTGGGTTTGGGCGCTATCGCGTTGCTGTTTTGCATTGTTATAAGCTGTTTCAAAATCGGCTATTAAGTTATTTAATTGCTGGTTTTGAGTGCTTGCATATGGGTGCTCAGTTGCACCGCACACTAAACATGGCTCGTTAGGAGCAAGTTGTGTACGTAAGTGTTCTACATTTTCACTGGCGCGAAGGCGTGCTTGGCTAAGCGTGTATTCGTTGTGCTTAAGCGTTTGCTCGCACGAAGCCAAATTTTGTAATAATGCGTTTTGCGCTTGCTCACTTTGGATAAGTTTTTCTGCAACGCGTGTTTGCTGTTGTGTGCTGTATTTTAGTTCATGATTAAACTGTTTATAGCGCTCGCGTTGATCTTTTAAGTAATCAATATTTTTAAGCTTTACATCGCACTGTTCAATATTAAATTGGCGTTGCTGCTCATTTAATTGGTTAAGATTTTTTTGCTCACTAGCAAGTAGCTGTTCTTGTGACTCAACCTTTGCATTTTGCGCGGTTAAAAGCGTCGCTTGCTTAGCCTGCTCAGCCACTAACTTTTGGTTTTGATGTGCCGTTGTTTTTAATTGCTCAGTTGCGTTTAAAAACTGATTAAAACTGTGCTGATAGTAATTCCAATCATTGGCTAAAGGTTTTAATTGTGTATGCGTAGTTAACCACTGCTGATGCTGGGCACTTAATTTTGTAGCTTCATCAAGCACAGATTGGCTTTGCTTAAATTGCTGCTGCAAATCGTTTAATTGTAATTGCTCTTTTTCGCTTTGCTGGGTAAGGCTTGCAATGGTTTGTGCTTGAATAGCTAATTGACTGTCGAGCTCGCGCGCTTTAGCAATAATAGGCTCAGCAGTTTGTTTTTGTTCTTTAGCTGTTTGTAATATCTCTTGGTGCTTACTAAGCGTATTAGCATGCGCAGTAATTATTGCAGTGTGATCTATACTTTTTAAGTCACTTACTTTCGTACTTAACTCAATATTTTGAGCTGTTAAACTTTTAAAGCGACTGCGGTTATCTTTAATTTCAAGTGCGCTTTGTGCTTGTTTAGCTTGCTCACTTTGCTGAGCAATAGCATTAAGCTCGTTTTGCGCTTGTTGCTGGTTTTGCTGTGCTTGTTTAAGTGCTTGCTCAAGCGTATTGGCTTGTTTATACCAATTTAAATTTTTCTCTGTAGTTGTTAAGGTTTTTTTAGTGTGTTCAATTTGCAGTTTTAATTCATTAAGCGAAGTTTGTTTAGCGGCTAATTCATCTTCACTTAGTAATGTGTAACTTGCTAAACTCGCTTGGAGTAATTCAAACTTTTCTTTTAGCTCTTTATTACGCTCAAAAATACGTACACCAATACGGCTAAATTTATCGGTACCGGTTAAGCATTCTAAAAGCTGTGCGCGCTCATCGCCGGTGGCTTTTAAAAACGCGGCAAATTCGTGTTGCGCTAATAACACTGCTCGCGAAAACTGATCAAAGGTTAAGCCTATTTTGGCTTCTATTTGTTTTACTGTTTTACTTTTATCTGATGAAATTAACGTATCATCAGGTAACAAATAAAGCGTATGCTGTGCTGCTTGTAAATTGCCGTCGCTTTTGCCTCGCGAGCGATTAACGCTCCAACACGCTCGGTAACTTTCTTTATCTTGTCCTACAAAGTCTACTTCAGCAAAGCCATTAGACGTTCCTCGCCTAAGTAAATTACGTGCGTCATTAAGCCTAATGCTGTCGCCTTGAAACTCTACCTTATTGCCTCTATCGCCACCTAACCTTGCGGTTTTAGCATATAAAGCTAAGCAAATAGCATCTAAAATAGTACTTTTACCTGCGCCGGTATCGCCGGTAATTGCAAATAATCCGGCGTCTTTTAGCGGGGCTGCTAAAAAGTCTATTTCGGCATCAACAATAGAAGCTAAGTTATGAATACGCACTGCGGTTATTTTCATAGTTGCTGTTGCTCCTCTAGTTCGTTAATAACATCGTTTAATAGATTTTTTAGTGCGTCGGGTACGCTTTCACCGTGCATATCTTTGTCGTTTGCAAATGCTTGTTCTAATAAATTAAGTGGGTTGAGCATTTCAACTTCAGTTAAATCTTCAAATACTGCGCCGCCTTCATTGTTAGCTGATTGTTCGCGCACGCGCTCTATGCCACAAAAACGAATATGTTTACCCTCAAGAGCTTGTTCTATTTGTTCTCTGAAGGTGGTGTCGGTATCGCTAGATTTAAGTTTTACCCGTAAATATGGTGCTATTGTATTGGCTGTGGTGTCGAGGGCTTTAATTTCCTCGCATAGCTCAGCTAATGGTACGCACTCCCCTTTCGGTAAAACTATTACATCGGCTAAACGAGGAATGTAAAGGGGGTTTACAGTTACACTAATTTGCTGTTTTTCATCGCTATTAAATTCAACTACATTTACTTGGTGGCTGTAATTTCGCTCTGAAAACGACATAGGAATTGGCGTACCGCTGTATCTAATGCATTCATTTTTAGCAACTTGCTGCGCTTTATGTAAATGCCCCAGCGCAACGTAGTGTGCTTGTTTACCAAATACGTTGGCAGATATGGCTTCTTCGCCGCCTATTACTAAGTTGCGCTCAGAGTCACTCGATATATCGCCGCCTTTAGCATGAAGGTGCCCCATAACAATTAACGGGGTATTTTCACTTTGTAAAGTAGCTGCATGCTCAAGGGCAAGTTCATATGCCTTTTTAACGCCTTGGGCATAGCTAGGGCCGCTTTTGGTTTGACTGAGTGTAGTTGCATCGCTTGCGCGCAAAAATGGCATGGCAACGATTACAGCGCGTTTTTTGTTAGTGTTAATAGTGATTACGCTATCAGCCGCTGCTGTTGCCTCAAAACGCCCTACAACATGGGTATCAAATTGAGCGAGTAACGGTTGCGCGGCTAAAATACGATTTGCAGAGTCGTGGTTCCCGGCAATAATTACTACATGTAAATTAGGGCACTGCTTTTTGGCATCTTTAATAAATTGATAGAGTTGATTCTCGGCGCTAGCACTGGGGGTTGCAGTATGATAAATATCGCCAGCAACGAGCAGTAAATCTATTTGTTGCTCAACGAGAGTGGCTAACAGCCAAGTGAAAAAAGCAAGGTGTTCATGACGACGGTCATATTCATAAAATTGTTGGCCAAGGTGCCAATCAGAAGTGTGCAGAACTTTCATGTAGCGCTCTTAAAAAATCGTAAGAGCGCCAATATACCCAAGGCAGTTAAAGATGCAACCTTATAGGCTCATCTTGCTAGGGTGAATGGGCTTTAGCTAGCTCCTAAGCTAAACCAACCAACATAAATAAGAGGCAAGGCTAAAAGTGCCATAAATAACGGCAGTTTAATTGCTTTGGCTTTTTTAGCTTGTAACGCTTTCAATGCATTTTTTTCGTTACAAGCGGCCACTTTGTCAATATACAAATAACCTGAGTTTAAATACTGCTTACAGTTTTGCGCGTCTGCTGGAATAGCAATTAGTTTTTGCTGCTTTTTTAGAACATAAAAATCCATACACCACCACACTTTTCAACACTAAAATATTAATAAACATATTTGAAAATAATTATATTAAATTACCCTCAAATGAAAAAAGTGGGCGATTCTAAGTACAAATGGATACAAAGATCAACCTTAAACTTCACTATTGGCGGTTTCTCATACAAAGGGATTAACTTTTTTGCTAAATAATTACATTTGGCTACCTTTGAAGCCAAAATACAGAGGGAGATTTAGTAGCTGTAAGCCGTTATTTTTAGCTGATATTTGGCAATTATTTTTATTTAAAACGACAAACTGTAAAGCCCCTTTACAGTTTTATTATTTTAATTCACGTTTAATTAATTTTATCTAAAAGAATAATGCGCTTTAATTGTAAAAAAATAGTGAAAACTAGCCTGAAAAAGTCGCACTTTATCGTTATTTTATTGAAGAAAAACGATAATTTTGTCAAAGTGCGCACACTAAAATCTAACAGGTTTAATAATGAAAAAAATAATTTATACGCTAAGTGCGGTTATATTGCCAATAGCAATGTCGAGCACTGTTTTAGCGTCTGCTATTGAGCAAACCAAAGGCAGCTATATCGATAAGTTTCGTCAACTAGACGAAGCATTGCCAACACCAAATGTTTATAGAAGTGCTGCCGGAGAACCTGGCGAAAATTATTGGCAGCAACGCGTTAATTACGATATTGACGTACAATTAGACGAAAAAAAGCGCCGTATAAGCGGTAGCCAAAAAATAGAATATAAAAACAATTCACCACACACATTAAAGTACTTATGGTTACAGTTAGATCAAAACGTTTTTAAAAATGATTCAATTGCAGAAACCACGCAAACGTTTAAAAGTACTTTAACAAGTTTACCAGCCGATAAACCCGCCAAGTTAAGTTTAGGCGACCTTCGTCGTCAACAGTTTATGAGTGACAACGAGCTTGGCTATACAATTAGCAATGTAAAAGATGACAATGGCAACGAGTTACGTGTAACCGTGGTTGATACCTTAATGCGCATTGACCTAAATAAGCCGTTAAAGCCAGGTAAAGAAGCCGAATTTAGCATGAACTTTGCATTTAATTTAGTTGAAGAAGATGCAGTAGGCGCACGCTCGGGCTATGAGCACTTTGAAAAAGATGGTAACGATATATTTTTAGTGGCGCAGTGGTTTCCGCGTTTAGCTGCTTATACTGATTACGAAGCTTGGACTAATAAAACATTTTTAGGTGGCGGCGAATTTACCTTAGAGTTTGGTGATTACGATGTTGAAATTACCGTACCTGCGGACCATATCGTGTCGGCAACGGGTAAGCTTAATAACGCAAGTAGCGTATTAACGAGCAGGCAACGCAAACGTTTAAAGCAAGCCGAAAATGCTAAACGCCCTGTGTTTATTGTTAGTGAAGAAGAAGCGCTCGATAACGAAAAATCCAGTACAGATAAAACTAAAACTTGGCACTTTAAAGCTAATAACGTACGCGACTTTGCTTGGGCGTCGTCACGCAAATTTATGTGGGATGCTAAAGGCTATCAGCAAGGCGGTGATGAGCAGCCATTGGTTATGGCTATGTCGTTTTACCCTAAAGAAGGGGGCGATTTATGGAAAAAATATTCAACCGAAGCTGTTATTCACACTATGGAAGTGTATTCAAAGTATTCATTTGATTACCCATACCCAACCGCGCAGTCAGTAAATGGCCCTGTTGGTGGTATGGAATACCCAATGATCACCTTTAATGGCCCGCGCACTAAGCTGCAAGATGATGGAACTCGTACTTACTCTCAAGCAGAAAAACGATTTTTACTCGGTGTAGTGATCCATGAAGTGGGTCATATTTACTTTCCGATGATAGTAAACTCAGATGAGCGCCAATGGACTTGGATGGATGAAGGTTTAAATAGCTTTTTAGACGGTGTTGCAGGGCGAGAGTGGGACCCGAGCATTCCATGGGGTGTTGAGCCGCGCGATATAGTGGCGTATATGAAGTCAGAAATTCAAGTGCCTATAATGACCCAGTCAGACAGCGTATTGCGTTTAGGCCCTAACGCGTACACTAAACCCGCTGCTGCACTTAATATTTTACGTGAAGTTATTTTAGGCCGAGAGCTGTTTGATTTTGCGTTTAAAGAATACGCCCAGCGCTGGAAGTATAAGCGCCCTACCCCAGCTGATTTTTTTCGTACCATGGAAGAAGCTTCGGGTGTTGATTTAGATTGGTTTTGGCGTGGTTGGTTTTTTACCACAGATCACGTAGATATTGCTTTAGATAAGGTATATCAACTGCGTTTAGACACTAAAAACCCTGATATTGATTTTAGTCGCTTGCGCGATATTGAAGCAAATAAGCCAACTTCGCTGTTTGTAGAGCGTAACCGCGCACAAGGTAAAAAAACCTGGGTAGAAGAAAATCCCGATGTTACTGACTTTTATGATGAAAACGACCGTTTTACCGTTACTAATAAAGAACGCAACGCGTACAACAAGTTTTTAAAGGGCTTAGAGCCGTGGGAGCGTAAAACGCTTGAGCGTGCAATAAAAGAAGACCAAAACTACTACGTAATGGAGTTTTCTAACGTAGGCGGCTTAGTAATGCCTATTTTATTAGAGCTGACTTTTGAAGATGGCAGCAAAGAAGATCGTTATATTGCGGCCGAAATTTGGCGTCGTAATTATAAAAATGTGCAAAAACTAATAGTGACAGACAAAAATAAATCGCTGGTGTCGGTTACTATCGATCCGCGCTGGGAAACGGCTGACGTAGATATTGAAAATAATAACTACCCACGTCGTATTATTCCATCACGCATAGAAGTATTTAAAAAAGAAAAGAGCAAAGCAAAAGTAAGCCGCGATATCATGCAAGATATTAAAACCGAGCTTAAAAAAGATGAACCTAAAGGTGACGAAAATAACAGCAGTGAGGAGCAACAATAATGCGCATATTGCTAATTATTGTTAGTTTATTAATTGCTGCGCCTAGTATGGCGCATCAATTAAAGTCGTCTGTTACTACTGTGCTTTTTAATAAACGTACTAATAATATTGAGCTAATGCATCGTTTTTATTTGCACGATACTGAGCATGCTGTGGCGCACTTATTTAAAGGTAAGGTTGATATTATTAGCAATAAAATAGATCAACAACGCTTTGCTAAGTATGTAGAGTCGCATGTTGCGCTACAAACGTTAAACGGTGAACCACTGCCGCTTAACTTTGTAGGAGCACAAGTTGATGGCAAGTTTTTTTGGGTTTACCAAGAAGCGCCAATTCCGGTAAAAATTGCAGGAATTAAAATGAGTAACGGTGCACTGCGCGACTTATGGCCTTCGCAAGTTAATATGGTTAACGTTGAAGGACAAGGAAAAATAAAAACCTTAAACTTTACTCAAGACGACACTTGGCTTGAAGCAAGGTTTGAGCAACAATAATCCTACAAACTACGCGCACAGTCACTGTGCGCGTTTTTGTTATTTTCATTCCCGTTTTTCTGATCGACTTAATACTAAATTACGTTAATATACCTTGTATATTAGTGTGCTTTTTAGCAAGCAAGGTAACCTGAACTTTGGATAATAAATCTATCTCAAGCAGCTACTTTCAGCGCTAACTGCGTTGAATTTACTTGCAATAGGCCAGCTATTGACGCGTAAATTCGCCTTGTTTTCACTGAAAATCTCTGGCTAGAGAAAATAAATTTAAATATAACTATGATTTAGTATGTTAGTAAATCTCTTAACCAGAGGTCAGGTTAGGTATATAAATTTTGTTATTCATCAGTGATTTAGTTTTATAAACGATGAAGTTATTTTTATATAGGGTTTAATTCAATGGGTATTAAATACAAGGAAGGATATATAAATGCAGATTGAAGCGATTAAAGGTGTGATTTTTGATTTAGATGGCACTTTAGTGTCATCAGAATTAGATTTTTCATTAATTAAAGCGCAAATAGGGTGCCCGTGTGAGCAAGACTTACTCGATTATATTGCCCAATTGCCTTCAGCATATATGCGCGAAGAAGCAATGAATATTGTACATCAGCATGAGTTACTCGACGCTCAACATGCCAAAATGCTACCCGGTGTGAGTGAGGCTGTAAATGCCCTTAAAGCTAAAAACATTCCAATGGCGATAGTTACACGCAATTTTGACAAAGCGGCCGCTATTAAGTTACAAAATAATCCACTGCCAATAGAAATCGTACTTACCCGAAGTGACGCGCCAGCAAAACCCGATCCGAGTGCATTAAATAATATTGCTACCTTGTGGAATATGAGCCCAAGTAATTTATTGTATGTGGGCGATTTTTTATATGATATTCAGGCAGCGCATAATGCCAATATGCGTGCATGTTTATACGCCCCCGATGTTACTCCTAGTTATGCTAGCCAGGCCGATTATGTATTACATGATTTTACGCAGTTAGTTACTTTAATTGACAATTACGCACAAAAAGTTGTGTTATGTTAAATAGCGCTTTGTTTATTTTTTTATGTAATTAGTGTGGTGTTATAAACGTTATATATTAACGTGGTGCTAGCCCAATACGTTTTGAATTGGTAAAATGTCGACAAGTTTAACGTATTCATTAGAGGTACATGATGGGCAGAGCATTTGAAGTTCGTAAAAGTTCGATGGCTAAAACGGCTAACGCAAAAACTAAAGTAAATTCAAAATACGGCAAAGAAATTTACGTTGCAGCTAAAAACGGCGAACCTGACCCAGATGTAAACCAAACTTTGCGCCGCTTAATCGAAAAGGCAAAAAAAGATCAAGTGCCTGCGCATGTTATCGAAAAAGCAATTGAAAAAGCCGCCGGTGGAGCAGGGGAGGATTACTCAACTGCACGTTACGAAGGTTATGGCCCTGGAAATTGTATGGTTATTGTTGACTGTTTAACCGATAACCCAAATCGTACTATTAAAGATGTACGTTTGCCTTTTACTAAAACAGATTCAAAAATTGGTACACCGGGTTGTGTAGCGCATATGTTTGATCATTTTGCTGTGCTTGGTTTTTCAGGCGATGACGACGAAGTTGTGTTAGAAGCACTAATGATGGCTGACGTTGATGTAACCGATGTTGAAGTAGAAGACGGTAAAGTATCGGTGTTTGCCCCACATACAGAATACTTTAAAGCTAAAACAGCCCTTGAAGAGGCGTTTGAAGGCATTAATTTTGAAGTAGACGAAATTACTTTTGTCCCGCAAGTGCATATTGAAATTACAGATGAAGAAGTAATTGCTAACTTTGATAAGTTCATCACTATGCTTGAGGATTGTGATGACGTACAAAATATTTATCACAACGCAATCATCAAAAACTAATTAAAGCTGTATATTAAAGCGGTAATAATTTTAGAAAAAGCGTGTTTTGTGCAAGCAAAACGCGCTTTTTTGTGGTTAAAAACTAATAACGGTTACTAAGATGAATGTTAGCCATTCACCTTAGTTATTAATAATGGCTGGTATTTTTGGCAAATAAATAAAAACCAGCACTTTGGCTGGTTTTTGTATGCTAACTAGGGGGTTTTATTACTTGAAGTTAAGTGTTAAGTACCCTGCTGCGCTTTATATTTTAAGCGGTAGCTGTGCAATAAAGGCTCAGTGTAGCCACTTGGTTGCTTAGCTCCTTCTAACACTAAGGCTAGTGCAGCTTGGTAGGCAATATTATTAGCAAGTGATTGCTCACTAATTGCCATAGGCTTATAAGCACTGTCATGTTCATTTTGGCCATCTACCACTTTTGCCATTTTGGCCATGGTTGATCTAATTTGTTGCTCGCTGCAAATACCATGATGCAGCCAGTTAGCCATATGTTGGCTTGAAATACGCAGTGTTGCTCTGTCTTCCATAAGGCCAATGTGGTTTATGTCGGGCACTTTAGAGCAGCCAATCCCTTGGTCAATCCAGCGTACTACATAACCTAAAATACCTTGGGCGTTGTTTTCAAGCTCGGTTTTAATATCTTCTTTGCTAAGTAGCTCAGGCTCGTCCATTAATGGCGGGGTAAGTAGCTCATCTAGGCTGGCAATAGCACGCTTAGCAATGCTTTGCTGCTCGCTAAATACATCTACATCATGATAATGCATAGCATGCAGAGTTGCTGCAGTGGGGGAGGGCACCCACGCGGTATTAGCACCTGATTTAGGATGAGCTATTTTTTGCTCCATCATTAATGCCATTTTATCGGGCATAGCCCACATACCTTTACCTATTTGTGCTTTATGGCTTAAGCCACAAGCCAAACCAATGTCTACGTTGCGATCTTCGTAGGCGCTGATCCACGGCTCTAATTTAATAGCGGCTTTAGGCAGTACTACACCGGCGTGCATTGAGGTATGAATTTCATCACCTGTTCTATCTAAAAATCCGGTATTAATAAATACAACACGCTCTTTTGCTGCATGAATACAGGCTTTTAGGTTAGCTGAAGTACGGCGCTCTTCATCCATAATGCCCATTTTAATGGTGTTTTTTTCTAAGCCAAGTGCTTCTTCAACCATGTTAAATAGCGTGTTTGTTAATGCCACTTCTTCTGGGCCATGCATTTTAGGTTTTACAATGTTTATACTTTGCGCACTGGAGTTTTTAAGCGCACTGCTAGAATTTAAGTCATGTAGCGCCGCTGTTGCAGTAAACATGGCATCCATAATGCCTTCAAACACATCGTTACCGCTTACGTCGGTAATTGCAGGATTGGTCATTAGGTGGCCTACATTGCGCACAAACATCATGCTGCGGCCCTTTAAGCTTAAGGTTTCACCATTTAGCGCAGTATATTGACGGTCGCTTTGCAGGGTACGTTCGACTATGTTATCGCCTTTTTTAAACGATTCGACTAAGTTGCCTTGCATTAAACCTAACCAGTTTTTATAAACTTGTACTTTATCCTCTGCATCAACTGCAGCTATAGAGTCCTCGCAGTCCATAATAGTGGTAAGCGCAGCTTCAAGTACCACATCTTTTAAGCCTGCTTTATCTGCTTGGCCTATTGGGTGATGGTGATCTATATGCAGTTCAAGGTGTAGGCCATTATTTTTGAGCAAAATAACGCTAGGGTTTTGTGCTTCACCTTGGTAACCCACTAATTGTTCTGGCTTTTTTAGTTTGGTTTGTGAGCTGTCGCGTAGAGTAATTGATAGCGCGCCATCAACAACTGAATAGTTAGTACTCTCTATATGCGAGCCGTTTTCTAGTGGCAAGGCTTTATCTAAAAACTGTCTCGCGTATGCCATTACTTTAAAACCACGAACTGAGTTATACGTGCGGCCTTTTTCGGCACCATCTTCTTCGCTTAGTACATCAGTACCGTATAGGGCATCGTATAACGAACCCCAACGCGCGTTTGCAGCATTAAGTGCAAAGCGTGCATTGCTTACCGGCACTACCAGCTGCGGCCCAGCTGTTTGTGCTATTTCGGGCTCAACATTTTTTGTTTCAATACTAAAATTTTCAGGCTCGTTTACTAGGTAACCTATGTCGGTTAAAAACGCCTGATACTGTGCTTTATCCCAGCTTTTATTGGTCAGATGATACTCATCAATTTGCTGTTGTAGCTGTTCGCGTTTAGCAAGTAGAGCTCTATTTACTGGCGTTAATGTTTGTACAATATGCGCAAAGCGCTGCCAAAATTGCTGCTCATTTAAATGTGTACCAGGTAATAGCTGGTTTTTAACAAAGTCAGCTAGTTGGTTGTCTACGCTGAGTCCTGAGTGAGTGAGAGTATGGGGCATTTTAATAATCCTTAAACGGTCGCGATATTGTAAATTTTAGTGTGCGTAGTGTAACCATAACGTAAAAAAGGGAGGTTGAGTGCAATTTACTCATTCATGATATGTATAGCCGTAATAACAACTATAAATTTACTAAATCTGAAAAATAAGCCTAATGTTTAATTAAGCGCTGCAGAGCAACTAAAGCAGTCACTCTCATAACACTATAATAATTTACCCCGTTCAAAGGATTTTAATTATGACTACATATAAAAGCGAAACAGATACATTAGCAACACTTTGTAAAAAACAAGGTAGTGCATGGAAAACCATTAACCCTGAATATGCAACACGTATGCGTTTACAAAATCGCTTTCGTACTGGGGTAGAAATTGCACAGTTTACTGCTGACATTATGCGTGAAGACATGGCCGCATACGACGCTGATACAAGCCAGTACACTCAGTCTTTAGGTTGTTGGCATGGATTTACTGCGCAACAAATGATGATGGCTATTAAGCGCCATCAAAAAACAACTAAGCGTAGTTATGTATACTTAAGTGGCTGGATGGTTGCGGCACTTCGTTCAGAGTTTGGTCCGCTTCCGGATCAAAGTATGCACGAAAAAACCTCAGTTCCGGCACTAATTGAAGAAATTTACACCTTTTTAAAGCAAGCCGATGCACGTGAACTAGACCATTTATTTAATGACCTAGATGCAGCTAAAGCAAACGGCGGCGACGTACAAGCGGTACTAGATAAAATTGATAACTTTGAAACGCACGTAGTGCCAATTATTGCTGATATTGATGCCGGTTTTGGTAACGAAGAAGCGACTTACCTACTCGCTAAAAAAATGATTGAAGCAGGTGCTTGTGCAATTCAAATCGAAAACCAAGTGTCCGACGCTAAGCAATGTGGCCATCAAGCAGGTAAAGTAACTGTACCGCACGAAGACTTTTTAGCTAAAATTAACGCAGTACGTTACGCATTTTTAGAACTGGGCATTGATAACGGTATTATTGTTGCGCGTACCGATTCACTAGGCGCCAGCCTAACGCAAAAAGTACCGGTTTCACAAACTCCAGGTGACTTAGCTAGCCAGTACAATGCATTTTTAGAAACTACGCCAATTAACGGTGTTGAAGATTTAAATGAAGGCGACACTGCAATGAAGCTTAATGGCCAACTTTGCAAACCAACGCGCCTTGATAATGGTTTATTCCAGTTCCGCGAAGGCACAGAAAAAGACCGCGTAGTACTAGATTGTGTAACTAGCCTACAGTCGGGTGCAGATTTACTGTGGATTGAAACCGAAAAACCACATGTTAAGCAAATTGCTGAGCTGGTTAATCGTGTTAAAGAGCAAGTGCCAGATGCTAAGCTTGTTTATAACAACTCACCGTCGTTTAACTGGACACTTAAGTTTCGTGAGCAAGTGTATCAAGAATGGCAAGAAGCGGGCCGTGACCTTAGCGCTTACCCAAGCTTGGGTGACAATAAAGGCCTTATGGCACCAGAAATGGATGCTACCGAGCTTGCAGTAGCAGCCGATTTACTAGTACAAAACTTTCAACGTGATGGTGCACGTGAAGCCGGTATTTTCCATCACCTAATCACATTGCCAACGTACCATACAGCAGCACTAAGTACGGATATTTTGTCAGAAGGTTACTTTGGTGACTTAGGTATGCTGGCTTATGTACGTGATGTACAGCGTCAAGAGATTCGTCGCGAACAAGCGTCTGTTAAGCACCAAGACCTTGCAGGCTCTAACATTGGCGATACACACAAAGAGTACTTCTCTGGTGATAATGCGCTTAAAGCCGGTGGTGAAGATAACACCATGAACCAATTCTAATTCAACTAGATAGTGTTACGTAAAGGGCCGAAAGGCCCTTTTTTTATGCGTATAATTAAGTAACCTGTCTGTGGGTAATAAAGCTATCTCTAGTCGCTTTTTGACGTTAACTGCATTGAATTTGTTTGCAATAGGCCAGCCATGGGCGCGTAAAGCTGCCTTGTTTCCTCCCCACTCCTCAAATAAACCTCTAATTAAAGAAAATAAAATTATCATTACAGTTTAATACTTTAGTAAACCTTTTAACCAGTTCAGTTAAGTAGCTACCCGCAACAGATCAGTATTTAACTAGCTGGCTATAATTACGGATCAGAGTTTAACCAAGCTTAGTGTAAAGCCCATTATTTAACCTTTTTAGCACTTTTATGGCTTTATAAACTGTAAATAAAGGCCATAAGTGACTGATTTTAGCTTTTTGAGTGAACATTCACCTTATAATAAACCGATTTTTTACTAACTTGAGCCATCGACAAAACACTTTTTTACTAACTGAGGGCCTATAAACACTAGCTCAAACCGGTTTTTTACCAACTCAGTGGGTATTTAATTGTATAAACCGAAATTTTACCAACTCAAATAATAGTTAAGTCCGATACTTAAGCTAGGCATTAAGATAGCTTAAGTATTAGTAAGCATTTAGATGGCTTTATCTCTATATTGCTGATGTTAGCGTGTAGGTGAATATAGTTAAAGTGGACTATATCCCTAAAGGGGGAGTGAGTACTTTTTGGCTATAATTAACCTGAGATCCGGATCTCAAGCAGCTTTTTTCAGCGCTAACTGCGTTGAATTTTCTTGCAATAGGCCAGTTATTGACCCGTAAATTCGCCTTGTTTTCACTGAAAACCTCTGACTAGAGAAAATAAAATTAAATATAAATATGATTCAATACGTTAGTAAATCTCTTAACCAGAGGTCAGGTTAATTAACTTGCCGCGGCGTTTGTAGTTTGCCTAGGCGTTACTATTAAAAATACCTAACCTGAGTTTAGGTTACTTACTGTAAACCCCCTTTACACTTATTGGTAATGTAAAAAAGCCACTTTAAAAAAGTGGCTTTAACTTACATACCAAGCGGTATGTTTAGGTTATTTAGTGTGTTTATCAAACCACCATTGAATATAGGCAACTTTAGCCATTAAATTAGACGGACGAGCGGTAATACCATGTGATGCATCGGGAATACGTACCATAGCGGTTTCAACACCTTGTAGCTTTAATGCTTGATAAAACTGTTCGGTTTCTGAAATCGGTGTACGGAAATCAGATTCACCGGTTAGTAGCATAGTGGGTGTTTTTACATTGCCGACATAACTAATTGGCGAGCGTTTCATATAATGTTCTATATGATCCCACGGCTTACCCGGAAACCAATAGTCAGCAAAGAACGGGTAAAAGTCGGCAGTTAGTACAAAACTGATCCAGTTAATTACAGGTTTAGCAACCACGGCTGCGGCAAAACGGTCGGTATGGCCAACTATCCACGCGGTAAGTACGCCGCCACCAGAGCCACCGGTAACAAACAATTTAGACTCATCAATAAAACCTTTGGCAATTAAAGCATCTACTCCAGTCATTAAGTCGTCATAATCGTTACTTGGGTAATTATGATGAATAGTTTGTGCAAACTCTTTGCCGTAAGAATCACTCCCGCGAGGGTTCATATACAATACAACGTTTCCCTTAGCCGCATATAATTGTACCTCGGCGCTAAAGTGCGGGCCGTAATTGGCTACCGGGCCACCATGAATTTCAAGAATTAATGGGTACTTTTTATTACTGTCAAAACCAGGCGGGTAGGCTACCCAAGCTTGAATTGGCAGTTGATCGTGGCTCGATTTAAGCCATAGCTCTTCTACCTTGGCTAGTTGTTTATGCCCCAGCGAGTTGTCATTTAAACTTGTTAAGCGCTGTGCTTTACCACGTTTAATTGCCGCTACATCGGCAGGGCGCTGCGTGTCGGCTAGGGTAAACACAATTTCGTCATCTTCGCTCACATCAAAGTCGCCACCAGAATAAGGACGACCAAACGAAACGCTGCCAATTTTTTCAGTAATAACTTTACGTGAACCGCTACGAGGTTGGTACGCTAACGTGGTTTGCCCTTGATCAGCGTAACTAAAGTAAATGCCTTTAGAGTTACCGCTCCACTTTATTTTAGCTACGCTGCGGTCTAAGTCGGCAGTTAAATTAGTTGTTTTACCCGAACGTAGGTCGCGAATATACAATTGGGTGTTTTCGTAATTAGTTTGCTTGTCATCGTAACCGGTATACGCAAGGTAGCGGCCATTAGGCGATACTTGAGGTTGGCGATCGGGGCCGTTTCTATCGGTTACAGCGGTTACTTCAAGCGTAATTAAATTAAGTTTATATACTTCGCTGTTAGTTGGTTTTAACAAGTAATTGTTATGCCTATTAGCCGAAAAATATAACGCTTTTTTATCTTTACTAAAGCTAACTTCGCCGCCGTTATTAAACTCATCAAAGGTGAGCTGTTTAGCATTGCCGCCATTTGCGTCAATAATAAATAATTGCTCAAAGCCCTTCTTAGAGTAACCAGCACCATCAGCACGATAATACACATCGTCAATATATTTAGCTGGCTCTGCCCAAGTAGCGCCTTCAGGTTTACCAGGTAAGTTAATGGGTGAGCTTGATGTGGTGGCAACAAACATACTAAATGCGAGTTGCTTAGCATCTGGGCTCCAGCTTAGCGCTTTTGGCGTACTTGTAAGGTTACTTATTTTGCTAACCGCGCCAGTTTTAAGCCATTTCATGTAAATTTGGTTGCTACCGTCACGGTTTGAAATAAACGCTAAACGAGAGCCGTCCGGCGACAACTTGGGCGAATGATCCATATGCACGCCAGAAGTAAGCGGTTGAATTTGTCGTGTTTTATAATCTACTGTCCAAATATTACCTATTTTACGGTCGGTTTTTATATCCATTCTGTTACGTACAAAATAAACTGTTTTACCGTCTTTGGTAATGTCTAGCTGGTTAGCGTATTCAAGCGTAAATACATCTTCTAACTGTAGGGTGCTGCTATTGGCAAAGGCAAGATTACCTGTGCTTATTAATAGACTAAGCGCAAAAAATGTTTTCATTTCAAATCCCTGTGGTTGTTAATAATAGTTATATGTTAGAGAGTTTAAAAATAATAGCTAGGGCGATGAAGTAATTGCGTGGGTGACTAAATCTGTAAAACGGTTCAGCTGTAAAGGGGGTTTACAACTGAACATATTAAATAATGCTTTACCGTTTACACAATAACTTTATTTGTTGAATGAGTGCAATACCGGCAGGGTTATCGCCGTGTACGCATAAACTATCGGCATCTAAAATTAACTTTTTACCTGAACGCGTAGTTACGCTGCCATCAGCTAACAGTTGCTTTACTTGCTCAATTAAAGCTTGCTCGTTATGCACACTGCCTGCTAACTGCCTTGACACTAAAAGCCCTTCGTCGGTGTATTGTCTGTCGGCAAAGGCTTCTAATATTAATTTTAACCCTAAAGTGTCGGCCATTTTTTGATGCTTTTTAGCATCAGCAGTAGCTAAAATCATTAATTTTAATGGGCTAGGGTAGTGTGCTACTGCGCTCATTACGCTAGTTAAAAGCTGCTCGTTAAGCATCATGTCGTTATAAAGTGCGCCATGGGGCTTAACATAACTAAGGCTTAAGCCTTGTACTTTGGCCATACCTTCTAATGCAGCAATTTGATAGTGCAGACAATTTGTAAGCTCGCTTGCACTTAGCGCCATAGATCGTCTGCCAAAACCTTGTTGATCTGGGTAGCTAGGATGAGCGCCAATTTGTACCTTATGCTGTTTTGCCAGCTTGAGCGTATTTGCCATTACATCGGCATCACCCGCATGAAAACCACAAGCAATGTTAGCCATATTAATGTGCGGCATAGCTTCTTCATCTAAGCCCATTTTCCAAGCACCAAAGCTTTCACCTAAATCGCAATTTAATAGCATTTAAGTTCTCCTTACTTTTTTATTGTTACAGGCAAAGTGCCATTAGCTGGCAATTTACCTAACAGTACGTGTGCTAAAGCGGTAAATGCGGGGCCTGTTACAATATCGTTTTTATCGTGATCAATATTATAGGCATATGATGCAAGTACAGCATGCGCATAATCGCTAAACTCAGCAATGTCGTAAGGCGCTCTTAGACTAATAAATACCGTGTTTTTATTTTGCTTTTTTGCCACTTTTAATAACGACTCAAGTGCTTTTGGTTGCTGTGCGTTGCTAAGTGCAAATTGAGGAGCGTTTTTTAAATCATCCATACCGCCAATTTCTACCGCACTTTGATTTGGCGTTGCGTTACCCGCTATAACAACATCGGCTTTATTAATGTCTGTGTGCGCTTGTTGCGGATCAAAGCCTTGCAAGCTACTACAAGTATAGTTAAGCGTTTGTTTACTAATGCTTTGCAGGGCTTGTTGTAGTGCCATGCATTTGCGGGTGTCGGGCATTATAATATGAACATGTTGCCCAGTTTTAAGTGTAAGTGGCAGTGTATTATGAGTGTTTTTAACCTGTGTAATAGCCTCTACCGCTAATTGTGCTTCAATATCGCGATGCGCTTTACTCCCAATAACGTGCTTGGCGTTAACTAGCGCATTAATGGCATTAAAACTGGTATTAAGTTTAAACTTACTTTTAAGCGTTGTAATACGCTGCGCCGACTCAGTTATTTCTTGCTGATTAAGTTGCTTTGACTTAACTGCAGCGACTAAATCTTTAATGAGCTGATCAAGTTTGGTTAAGTCATCTATGCTGCGAATTTCTATTGGCATTAAGGCAATATCGACCCCTGCAGCAAAGGTGTTTATAACCGCTTGAGTAGGATTAAAAAAGTGACTAATACCTGCCATATCAAGTGCATCGGTTACTACTACGCCATTATAATTAAGCTCATGGCGTAAAATATCAGTAATTATTTTACGCGACATAGTTGCGGGTTTAATCATGCTTTTACCATCAACACTGGTAAAGGTACTGCTATCAAGCGCAGGGTACTGAATATGTGCGGTCATGATCATGCCAGGGCTTTGCGTGGCAATAATCTGTTTAAAAGGGGCTAGATCTTGTTGGTAAATAACCTCTTTTGCATGGTTTACCCTAGGTAAGCCCGTATGGCTATCTACGTTAGTGTCGCCGTGGCCCGGGAAATGTTTAAGTGAACTAATAATGCCGTTATTTTCAAACCCAGCAACTTGAGCGGCACCTAAAGTTGCAACGCGCTTAGGGTCCTCGCCAAAAGAGCGTACATTAATAACGGGGTTATCTGGATTCATATTTACGTCGATTGAAGGCGCATAATTAACGTTAATACCCAAAGCACTTAGCTCGGTGGCCATTACTTTAGCGCTTTGCGCGGCAAAATAACTGTCGTGCTTTTCAAAAGTAGCACCAATCGACATATTACCGGTAAACGAGGTTGCTACATCGCGCGGTAGGCGTGCAACACGGCCGCCTTCTTGATCAACCGAAATAAACAAAGGTAATGCAGAGCTTGATTTACTTGCAGCATGTTGTAATTGTTGGTTAAGGGTAATTATTTGTTCAATAGATTGGGTGTTTTCAGAAAATAAAATCACCCCGCCAATATTGTATTTACTAATGGCGTTTGCCAGTTCATCGGGTAATTGAGTCATTGGCGTTCGGCACTGTTTGCTTGCACCTTGGTGACAAAAATAGCGAAAGTCGAGTAATAGCTTTTGGCCAAGTTGTTGTTCAAGCGTAAGCGCAGGTTGAGCTATAGAAGATTGTAATGGCATTAAACACCCGATTAAAAAAGCAATAGACGATACAGCATACTTATTTAGCAAAACACACTCCAAAGCTAAATAAAATAGATAAGTGCATGCAGCTTATCTATTTTTTAGTGCAACTGCAAAGCCGATACGCAATAGCGGTGCGTTTAAGTCTTATTGATTTTTAAAGCTGAATAAACGCTGATATTAGGGCGTTATTTTTAAGTAATTTAGTAACACATTTGAATGTGTGGCATAACCTCGGTGGTGTTATTTTCAAGCCTGGCGCTAATGTTATATACCCGCTTAAGCAGCGCAGGGGTAAGCACTTCTTTTGGTGTACCGCATGCGGCTACTTCGCCATTATTAAGCATGTAAATTCGATCTGCAAAACTGGCAGCAAGCGATAGGTCGTGGATCACGGCAACCACTCCTGCGCCTTGGCTTGCAATACTTTTAGCTTGAGCCATTACATCGTATTGATGAAAAATATCTAAGCTAGAGGTGGGCTCGTCAATTAGTAAGTAAGGTGTTTTATTGGCAACTAGGCTAGGCTGAATTTGGCATAATACCCGCGCAAGTTGTACGCGCTGCTTTTCTCCGCCAGAGAGTTGTGTAAAGGTATGGGCTTTTAAGTGCGTTACACTAAGTGCTTGCATTACTTGCTCTGAAAAATGCATAAGCTGCTGTTTACTATAGTCTGCTTGATGGGCAAAGTGCGCCATATCAACCACTTCAGCTACGCTAAATGGAAAGTCGAGTTCGTAATTTTGCGTAAGCACAGCGCGTAATGTAGCCAAGCTTGCTATTGAGTAGTCGCTAAGTAGGCGATCATTAAGTGTGATATCACCATTATTAATTTTTATATCGCCGCATAAGGCTTTTAGTAACGACGATTTACCTGCTCCATTAGGGCCTATAATTACCACTAACTCGTTAGGTTTTACATAAAAGTTAATATGCTTGAGTAGTTTTTTTTGCCCAATTTGGGCCGACACATTATTAGCGCACAGCATTTATAAGCTCCGTTGCTGATAAGTTTTTAACAACATAATTAAAAAGAAAGGGCCACCAATAGCACTGGTTATTAAGCCAATAGGTAACTCTGCAGGGAGCATCACAGTGCGTGCAAATAAATCAGCAAAGCTTAATAACAGCGCCCCGCCTAAAATACTTGCTGGCATTAAGTAACGATGATCGGGCCCTAAAACAAGCCTTACAATATGCGGCACAATAAAACCAACAAAGCCAATAATACCGGTAATGGAGACGGCAGCACCGGTGCACAATGCCGTACAAATAAATACCTGTTTTTTAAGCCGCGTTACATTAATGCCTAAATGTTTAGCTTGCGCTTCGCCTAGTAAATATAAATTAAGAGGTTTTGCTAGGCGTAGTAATAAAACCACACTCAAAACAATAATACATAAAGAGGGCAGCATCATGGCAAAGTGATTACCGGCTAACGACCCCATACTCCAAAATGTTAAATCGCGCAGTTGTTGCTCGTTACTAATTAATGTAAGCCCACCAATGAGCGATCCCACAATGGCGTTAACAGCAATACCTGCTAGTAATAAGCTTATAATTGTAAACTGACCACTGTGAGCGCTTAATCTATAAATAAATACACACACACTAATACAGCCAATAAATGCGCCAACCGGTACTGCATAAACACCCAAGGTGCTGCTAAAGTTAGCAAATAAACTACTGCCTAACACTATAGTGGCTACAGCGCCAAGTGCTGCACCACTCGACACACCAATTAAACCCGGATCGGCTAATGGGTTTCTAAAAATTGCCTGCATAGCACAGCCACAAGCGGCTAGCCCTGCACCTACCACCATGGCTAACACTATGCGCGGTAAGCGTATTTGCCAAATAATAGCGTTTTTTAAGCTATCAGTTTCAAGCTGGTTAATTATTGCCACTATTTCACTTAAGCTTAAATTTACGCCACCTTTACTTAGTGCAATAAAAAACATAAAAACACAGGCTAAAAATAAACAGGGAATGGCCATTTTTCGCTGTTTTTGTTCGGTTAATAGCGTACTTCCTAATGCCAGCATAGTTATTACTCACTTAGCTCAATGTTAGGTTGAGAGGCTTTAGCAAAGCGAAACTTATACGTTGCAGGTAATTTAGCATTAGGGTGTAAAACACTCGCAAGCTCTACTACTGCTTGTGGTGTACGTGGACCCATGCCTAATAAATAACTGCCGTCGAAGCTATAAACTTGCTTATTTTTAACTGCATTAGAGAACTTAAAATGTGCTAGTTTTGATACGTTTTCCAGTGGGGTGTCGCCGTGTCGTCCCATGGTAATAATTGCGTCTGGATTAAGAGCAAGGGCCGCTTCAGTTGAAAGCGGTTTCCAATTTTGTATATGCTCTGCTGCAATATTAATTGCTCCAGCGGCATTTATTAATTCATTTGCAGAGGTATTTTCCCCGGCTACAATAGGTTGCCCGCTGCGTACATTAAGAATAAAAAGTACTCTAGGCTTATAAGTACTTTGTTGTAAAACTGTGTTTAAAGCAGCTCTGTCTATTGCCAAGCTATTTGCAAGTTGCTCTCCCTTTTTAGGTACATTGAGTAAACGTGCAATGTGTTTTATTTTAGCTTCAATACCTAAAAAGTTATCTTCTTGTGTAAGTATGGTCATGTTTATTCCCGTACTTTTTAGCTGCTCTACTACCTTTTGAGGCCCTGTGTCGGCTTCGCCTAAGAGTAAATCTGGGCTGAGCGATAATATCCCCTCTGTACTTATTTTTCGTACGTACCCTATTTGCGGTTTTTTAGTCGCAGCATTTGGAAATACACTGGTGCTGTCTACACCTACAATACGATGCTGCTCATTAAAGGCATAAATAATTTCGGTTATTGAGCCTCCCGAAACAACAATTTTTTGTGCCGAAAATGGAGCTGAATTACTGCTACAAGCAAATGTTAACAGGGTAAGCGTAATTAAATATGTGAATAGGGGTTTCATAACAAATCCAATGTTGATATTATCAATAAACACGAACAATAACAGTTATCATTTATATTTAAAAGCTATGAAGTTTACTATTTTTATATTACTGTCAGCAGTTGCTCATTATATTGGGTTGTTTATGCAACCTGCTCCCCCTAAAGCTATGACATTTTCGCAGGGGCAAAAAGCCGATCGTGTAGCAATTAATATTATTAACTCAACCCAGGTTAACGCCAGTAAAGTAGCTAAAAAAATACCAGCTGAGCCAAAACTAACAGCGCCTGTGGTTAAAAACGATAATGTTAGTACTGAGTTTTCGGGCACCAAGCAGCACCTTAAAATAGTAAAAAAAACACCTAAAAATATAAAAAAAATAATAGATAACCCGCCAAAAAAACCAGCTAAAGCCAAACCGGTTAACATAGCTAAAAGCACTGAACATAAAAAGTCTGTAAAAAATGCCCCTGCAAACAAAAATAAAATAAAGCCTGCTGCGCCCAGTTCTAGTACCACAAAACTAAGTAACCAGCACTCTGCTACTAATCAATTAGTTACCGTAACCGAATTACCATTATTTAAAGCCCCTAAGCCAATATTAACGTATCCGTTACGGGCTAAAAAAAGAGGTTACGAAGGGGTTACGTTATTACAAATTGAGTTGAATAAGCAGGGGCATATAGCAAAATTAACTGTGTTAAAAAGCAGCGGATTTACTGAGCTCGACAAAGCTGCTTTAAATAATGTAGCGCAGTGGCAGTTTCATCCTGTTGTTAAAAATAACCACCCGATAAAAGCACGATTTAGCGTGCCAATTCGGTTTTCGTTAAACGTATAACAAAGAGTAATAACATGCAGTCAACTTTTAATGCGGTAGGTATTATGGCTTGGCCATTACTATTGGTGTCAATTATAGCTTTGGCTATTGTGCTGGAGCGCAGCACTATTTTAATTATTGCTAAGTGGCAATTAAAGCAACATAAACTAGGGACAAGTCAATTTGCAATTACGCTGCAAGCTAAGCAGTTGCTGCACAGTGAGCAACGTTTGCAATGGTGTCAATTGTATTTACAAGACTGCTTAATTGATTGGCGAAAACGGCTAAACATATTGAGCTTATTGGCCTCTTTAAGCCCTTTAATGGGGTTACTTGGTACTGTGTGGGGGTTGGTCGTTATGTTTAAACGTATTGCCGAAACTAACCAAGCGGTTACGCCTGCTTTACTAGCTGATGGCTTGTGGGAAGCTATGTATTCAACTATGGCTGGATTAGTTATTGCTATTCCATGTTTATTAGTTAGCGGCTTATTAAACACCATACTAGAAGGGTTACAAAATGATTTTACAAGAATTATCAATCATTTAAATTATAAGTTTACCTATAGTGACTCACCTTATGCTTAGCTTGCCACCGCATAATACAGCGGCGCAATTAGTGCCAGACTTAACCGCTTTGCTTGATGTGTTATTTATTTTATTGGTTTTTTTATTACTTACAGCAGCGGTTAAGTTAAATATGCTTGATGTAACGCTTCCCGATACAGGTAAAAACACCAGCACACCGGTACAACAAGCAGATGTACAGGTGCTTAGTATTCGGTTAGAGCATAATAAGCTTCAATACGCCCTCGAAAAAGAATCATTTACTACGTTAAATGAAGCGATTAACGCCTTAAAAAACAGTAAAGAAAGCTTACCTCTGTATTTAGCGGTTGATCAGCAAGTACCTAGCGGCGAATTAGTAAAGCTATTAGCTAAACTTTCTGCTGAAAAGTATCAAGTTGCAAATATTTTAGTTAAAAACGATTGATAACTATTATCATTTGATGTTTATTTTGTTATAGTCAAGTTGCTTTAGGCAGTAGGGGCTAACCCAAAGCGTTATGTAATTTTTTTGCATTCAATATAAGTAGAGCAAAAGAGTAAACAAAATATAATTATTAAATGGAGTAAATAATGCGTATTACCAAACTGGCAGCTTGCCTTGCCACTCTGTCTTCGCCCTTAATGGCAGCTGATCTTGAAAACCCTAACCACACTAATATGCCGGTTACAGCACTTGATGCCGTAACCGTTACGGCAACCCGTACCGCAAAGTCTGCACTAAATTCAGCTCAAGCCGTTAATGTTATTAACGCAGAACAAATAGAGCAAGTACTTGCTAGTAGCGTATTCGACAGCCTTATTAGTATTCCTAACGTTACTGCAACCGGTGGCCCACGTAATATGGGACAAAAGTTTAATGTACGTGGTTTTAGTGACGCAGAAGATGTGTTGATAAGTGTAGATGGTGCAATTCAAACATTTGAAAAGTATCGAATGGGAAGTTTTTTTTCAGATCCTGAACTTTATCGCTCTGTAAATGTTAAACGTGGACCAAGTACTGTTTTGCATGGCGGTGGTGCTTTAGGTGGTGTGGTAGAAATGGAACTTAAAGATGCCAGCGACTTTTTAGCACCGGGTGAGCAAGGTGGCGTTAAAGTTAAGCTAGGTCACCATGGCAATAATAATGAAAATAACGGTACCGTATATGCTTATGCACGCCCTACTGACTCATTAGATATACTTACTTCGTACGTAAAGCGCAGCAGTGACGACTTTAAGTTATCAAATGGTGAAACGCTCGATAATTCGGGTATTGAGGCCGAATCGTTGCTTTTAAAAGCTGAATATTACTTAAACGAAGACTCCTTAATTGGATTGTCGTATACAAAAAGTGAAGACAATCAGCGCACCGAGTTTAATACTACCGATCCTGGCGCATGGGGTACGGTATATAGAGAAATTGAACAATCGGTTACTAATTTAAGCTATGAGCTTAACCCCGCCAATAATCCTTATGTAAATTTAACAGCACGCTTAGGGCGCACCCAAAGTCAGGTTGTTGAAAGTGATGGTTCAGGCACTTTAAAAGATTTTATTGGCTTAGAGTCTAACTACGAATACAACATAACTACACTTGATATTGCGAATACATCTTTAATTAAACAGCATACTTTAACCTATGGCATGCAGTATTCTGAAAAAGATCGAGTGGGAACCAAGTTAAGTTATCCATGCCTTAATTTAGACATGCAAACTTATCAATGTATTGATTATGCAGAGCAAGCAATACAAGACGAAATAACCTCACAGCCCGGAGGTACTCAAAAACGTATAGGCGTTTACCTACAAGACGAATTTACTTGGCAGGCATTAACGCTTACCACAGGGCTACGTTATGAAAAGTATAAAACCACAGCAACCTCTAGCTTTGCCAACTCATTTAATAATTTAGATACCGATGTTGATCACTCTCAAGTGGTGCCTGCATTAACCGCTCACTATCAAATTAATAACCAGCTAGCTGTTTTTTCAAGTTATCAGCAAGGATTTAGAGCCCCATTAATAGATGAGCTTTATGATCAATATGGTGGCCGTGATCCGGCACTCGAACTTAAAGTAGAAAACAGCACCAATAAAGAAATAGGTGCGAGTTACCAAAACCAAAACATATTTACAAACAGAGATGCTTTAACTGCCCGTGTTATTTATTTTAAAGTAAAAATAGATGACGAAATTCAATCAAACACCAATATAGCCACTAATCCCGAACCCGCAGCGCGTTATAACAATAGTGGCGAAAACCAACGAGACGGCATTGAGTTTGAAATTAATTATGCACATACCTTAGGTTATGCCAACTTTTCTTATAGTCGAATATCAGGTGAAAACCAAAACAATGAACCACTTTGGTATTTACCAGCAGATAAATTTGCACTAAGTAGCGGGTTAAACTTTTTTAACGACGTGCTAAAAACAGGCTTTAATATTCAACATGTTAATGATCGCACTGTACTTGTAGCAGGTATTGAGCAGCAACATAAAAGTTATGTTTTAGCCGGTATAAACGCCAGTTGGGATATTAACGACAGCTGGAATGCCCGCTTAGCAATAGATAATTTATTTGATAAAGAATACCAAGTTATAGCGGGTACTACAGGCGCCATTGGCGACTATGGTGTTGGCCGTAATATTAAAACGCAAATTAGTTTTAAATTTTAAGTTGCCGTAATGGCCACTTAGGCCATTACCTTTTAGGAGTAAATTATGAATACCTTAGTTAACCAATACCAAACATTAAAAGTAGCGCAGCCCAATATTCGCAGTGTAGATGCCGCCGTACAACTTGGCACCACAGAAGCACAACTTATTGCTTCTCAAGTAGGGCAGCAAGCAATTAAATTAAATATTAATCAAATCGAAAACATTCTCAAAGGGTTAAAAAAGCTAGAACATGTAATGGCACTTACACGCAACGGCGTTGTAGTGAGTGAAATTAAAGGCTGCTACGAAAAACTATATACTTCACAGCGTAATAATAAAAAAATGGGAATAGCAATTAACCCAGGAGGCATAGATTTAAGGTTGTTTTTATCGCAATGGGCCAGTGTATTTGCTGTTAAGTTAAATAACATGGTGAGCATTCAGTGCTTTGATAAACATGGCCTAGCCGTTCATAAAATATTTAATACAGATAAAACTAATTTAACCGCGTATCAGGCGCTAATTAATAAATATAGCGACCCAGAGCAAAGCACTACATTAATGGTCGAGCCAATCAAAACCCAAGAGCTTGAGCCCGCGCCGCAAGAAAATATAAATGTAGCAGGCTTTTTAACCGCATGGGAAAACTTGCAAGATGTGCATCATTTTCCGGCATTATTAACCGAGTTTAAAGTAGGCAGAATACAAGCACTTGAACTTGCACAGCCCAATTGGGCACAAGAAATACCAACCACAAGCTTACCGTTAATATTTAGCACGTTAAAAGAGCAGCAAAGCGAGGTAATGATTTTTGTAAATAACAACGCCGCGGTGCAAATATACTCAGGAGCACTCAATAACTTAAAGCAAGTAGGCCCTTGGTATAACGTACTTGATGAAGACTTTAATTTACATATTAAAAGTGAAGGTTTAGCGCGTGCTTTTGTCGTTAAAAAGCCAACAGATAACGGTAATACTGTGGTGCACTCAATAGAGTTTTTTGATGAGAGCAGCAACACAGTGATGACCTTATTTGGCCGCAGGGTTGAAGGTAAAGAGCAACCGAAGCAGTGGATAACGCTGTGTAATAAATTAATCGATAGTTATAAAAGTTAACTTGATACAACACATTTCTAATTATTGTCTACCGATAGGTAGGCAATAATTAACCGGAACTCTGGTTAAGAGATTTATTAACGTATTGAATCATACTTATATTTAAATTTATTTTCTCTAGCCAGAGGCTTTTAGCGAATTTACGCGTCAATAGCTGGCTTATTGCAAGTAAATTCAACGCAGTTAGCGTTGTAAATAGCTACTTGAGATAGTTTTGTTATCCAAAGCTTAGGTTAATTAGTACTTCACATTATTAAAGTTGGTTAGATTCTTGGTTTTAAAGCAGGTAGTATAAAATGTATTGAATATATTATGCATGCAAGTTGTACGTGAGGTATAGACAGAGTGTTTCACAAACTATTACCAACATTAAACCTCAGGTTTCTTATACTATTACTTGTTTTACTTGCCTCTATTTGCACCTTAGTAAGTAGTTTTTATGCTACTTATCAAGTGCAAAAAGAGCAGTTAATCAACTACACGTTACACAGTAATTACGCTTATGCTAATAAGCTTGCTTCAGCAACAGATAGCTTTCTTGAACATTTGCAGGGTGCATTCTCGTCGGCTTTAGCTACGAGTTAAGCCCTGCGGTTTTAGTGGTTGTGTTTTGCTACAGCTTTACTCTATTTTACAGCTAGTTCAGAGGGTGGCTTACGCTGCGAGCGAACACGTCACAGCGGTATTTTGCAACGAATGCTAGGTGTACTTGGTTCTTATAAACGCAGTTCCTGCCAGTTCTCCATTCGTGCATATTAAACTCATGATTGTTTTTTGTATAGCGCTATAATATTCTGTGTTTAGTGACTGTTCAAGGCATTTAATTAATGGCAATTCGTGGCTTTAATATCGAAATAACTTACAAAATGAGTAGTAAAGCAGCTACTCATTTTGCGCGGTGGATTGGTGGATCGAATGTCATGCGTAATCAGAGAATTGAGGAAAGCCTCGAACTTATCCGAGCCGACAAAGGCTCGGATATTGATCAGAAGTATGCAGGTATTAAGGCTAAACCTGAGCTTTCCTTCTTAAAAGAAATACCACCACAAATACTTCGAAACGCTGCAAGTATGTTATTTAGTGATATTAATGCGTGCCGAAGTGGGCTTCGGAAGTTTCCTAAGCCCAAAGGGCGTAATCGCAAGCGTAGCTGTGTAGTAACAAAGGAAATGTTCATCCTTGAGCCGCTAAACGAAGGTCGGGCACTTCTGACATTCTACGAGAAGGCTTCGAAGAAGCCCGCACGTATGTTTTCTATAAAGCTCGACTACGAACCCGACCAGCTCGCAAAGCAGTTCCGTATATCGCGCCAAGGTAGACGCTTCTACCTCTCAGGGTCGTATAACGACGGTGTTGAGTCTGCAACGAATGAGGAACTGTTGAAAGGCTTTGTTGCACAAAGCCTCAGTGATGACGAATTACTATCCCAAATCACAGGTATCGACCGTGGCGTTAAGCTGCCTATTGCAACAAGCGACGGTTTGCGCAAAGCCTATAGCCCTGAGACGACTGAAAGGCTAAAGCGATTAGTGCAAAAGAAGGCTCGGTATCAGCGTATTTTGGCGCGTAAAAAGCGCCAAAACAATAACAAAAACACTAGACGTGTTGAGTCTAATGAGCAGCAAAAGCTAGCAGATAAGATAGCTAACTTCGACGCCAAGACTGCGCGAATTAGGCACGACTTTTTGCACCAGACCTCGAAAGAGGTCGTGCTTTCGGCGAAGTCTATAATCGCTTTGGAAGACTTAAAACTCAAAAACATGACCAAGCGTGCTAAACCAAAGCGCGGCAAGCATGGCCGTGGCTATGCGCGTAACAACGCGAATGCCAAGAGCAGTTTAAATCGCTCATTATTAAATGTCGCTTTAGGAAAGCTTGGTGACTTCATCAAGTATAAAGCGAACGACTACGGTAAGGCCGTAGTCGAAGTGAGCCCCGCAGGCACGTCGCAGACGTGCCATATGTGCGGTGAAAAAAATACGATAAGACCTCAGCAAGATACATTAATTTGTTTAAATGGCTGCGGAACTTTTCATGCGGACGACAATGCCAGCATTGTCGTAGCGCAACGAGCTGTACCTTACATACAAGAGTCTACGTTTGCCCAGAAAGCAAAAACTCGTAAGAAAACAGCAGTACGTAAAAAGGCGGTAACACCGCCGTTGGGGAGCGAACTGGCCTCAACTGAAAAATCAGGGGAGTTAGAGACTGCATCAACTGATGTGTCCCTTGTGTGCTCACGCACGCAAGCTGACGTAAGACCGTCATCGACGGCAAGCCTTGTACAAAGAAACTCTCTTACAACAATGGACGCCAGTGTTACTGGCGTCTTGGAAACTCGATAGTTTTAGCTACGAGTAGTTCATAGTCAGCAATTAAAAGTAGCAATGTTAAAAGGCGAAAGTATTTTACAGCTGCAAATAGGGCAGTTACGCCACGATGCACAAACAGATCCTCTAACGGGGCTTCATAATCGCAGAAGCTTAAAAGTATGGCTTGATAAACTAATCCACGAACAAACGTTATTTACCATTTTAGAAATAGACATCGACTTTTTTAAACGCGTAAATGACACATATGGCCATGACAAAGGCGATGAAACACTCAAAGCATTAACCGTGCTTATTCAAAGTATTGCTCGCAAAGACGATATTGTTGCGCGCATTGGCGGCGAAGAGTTTGTACTTGTAATACCTAATCAAAACAGTGAAGGTGCATTTAAAATAGCTGAAAGGTTGCGCCTTGCAGTTGAGTCGTCACATATAGATACAGTTGGTTACATAACCATATCAATAGGTATTGCTAGTTACCCAGAGCACGGCACTAATATTGAGCAAGTATTTAAAAAAGCCGATAACGCACTTTACTATGCAAAAGAGCATGGTCGTAACCGTAGCGTTATTGCTAATTTAATAGAGTAACTGAAAGACCCTTAACTAATCTAAACAAGGTTTATTATTTTAAAACTATTTAAATAATAAGCTTGACACAAATTAAAACTTCTATATAGTGGGCCGCAGCTAGAAAGAAAGTATGTAATCTATAAATCTCCATTTCGATGTTGTATAAGTAATACTTGTAGTACCGTCCTGAAGTTTTTAAAGTACCATCTCATTTTTTGCTATACCCGCTCATATGAGCATATTTTTATTTTTATATCAGGATATTACAATGTCAAACATCGTATCAGGTACAGTTAAGTGGTTTAACGAGTCTAAAGGTTTTGGTTTCATCGAGCAAGAAAACGGCCCAGACGTTTTCGCACATTTCTCAGCAATCAAAAGCGAAGGTTTCAAAACTTTAGCTGAAGGCCAACGTGTAGAGTTCACTCTTTCACAAGGTCAAAAAGGTCCACAAGCTGATAACATCACAGCTGTATAATTTTACTTTTTAAGTAAAATGAAAAAAAGCGCTTAAGGCGCTTTTTTTGTGCCTAAAATTTGGTATTCCTCGGTAACTCCCCCCACAGTATTGTATTTCAACGTATTAAATTTAACTGCCAAACTCCGTATCGATTTTGTGAATGCAATTTTATATAAAATACAGGTGCCAGGCTCCAAGCTTTAGGCTCTAGGTTTCAGGATTTATATCTCAGGCAAAATTTGCCAAGCTCAATGTGTATAGCTTTGGCCGTAAATGCAAAAGGCAGAGCTCAGGCTTGAGATATCAATCAACTATCAATTAACCAATCAACTATCAGCGAGCAGTTAGAACCCCATCCAAATTAATGGCTGCGAAAGCAGGCGGGAGTTTACCTCGCGTTTTTTACTGTGTTTTCGATGTTGTATATAAACTTACCCTGGGCGAGTAGCTTGTTACCTGCCGCACGCTCGTAGTACGAAAAACGTATTCGTAAAAGGTGATGAGATCACAAAGTAGTGATTTAAACCCTATAGATGAAATGCCAGCATGAGGTAAAAACAGGTTTATATTTCAGGTTTTGGGCGTCAGGTGTTTGATGCAAATTCAATGTTTAGCTTTGGCTGTAAATACGAAAAGGGATAGCACTCAGGCTTGAGCTGTCTGCCAGTCAACTATCAACTATCAACTTCTTAATTATTAGCGAGTAGTTATAATCCCACCCAAGTTAATGGTTATGGAAGTAGACGGGAGTTTCTCTCGCACGCTTTTTACTGCTTTATATTACGCTTATGACAGGGGACTGTTATCTGATGTTGATCTCTGGTTGCTGGTGAATACCATTTTAGTGTTTAAAGGCGGTGGTTGGCAGGTGGTTCTTTATTTTATTATATGATTCAAAGATTAGCCTTTAAGCTCATTATAAGCCTATTGATAAGCCAATTTATAAGCCCAAAACGATAAAAGGGCCTTGCGGCCCTTGATGAAGTATCGTTCAAGTCAGATAGAGCTTTAACCCCTTAAAGCACTATCCTATTGTTTTGCAACAGTGGTTCATCTCATTAAGTTTCTAAGCTAGCGAGAGGAAAAATCCAGCAATTGCGGCGCTCATAAGGTTAGCCATAGATCCTGCTAACACTGCTCTGAGCCCTAAGCGAGCGATATCCTTTCGCCGACTAGGCGCCATACCGCCTAATCCACCTAGTAAAATGGCTATCGATGATAAGTTAGCAAAGCCACACAGTGCAAAAGTAACAATTGCTTGTGTGTGCGCACTTAACGTATCGCGATAATTTATAAAGTCTAAGTAAGCAACAAATTCATTCACTACTAACTTTTGACCAATAAAGCTACCGGCTAGTATTGCTTCATTCCATGGCACACCAAGTAACCATGCAACAGGCGCAAATACATAACCTAAAATTTCTTGCAGCGTTAATGTCGGGTAGTCAAACCAGCCGCCAATACCACCTAATAAACCGTTTAACAATGCAATTAATGCTACAAAAGCAAGTAGCATTGCACCTACGTTTAGTGCCAAGTGCATACCACTTGCAGCACCCGATGCAGCAGCATCAATAACGTTAACGGGCTTTTCATCATCTACATCTAAGTCAGCTAAATTGTCTTTAGGCGTTTCGGTTTCTGGCACAATCATTTTGGCCATTAAAAAGCCACCAGGAGCCGCCATAAAGCTAGCTGCTATTAAATACTTAAGGTCAATACCAATAATTACGTAACCGGCCATAACAGAGCCTGCTACCGTTGCCAAACCACCTACCATTACGGCAAATAATTCCGATTTGGTCATAGTGGCAATAAAGGGTTTAACAATTAACGGTGCTTCTGTTTGACCAACAAAAATATTAGCAGTGGCCGATAGTGATTCAGTACGTGAGGTTTTTAACAGCTTTTGCAAGCCGCCACCTAAAATCTTAATAACCCACGCCATAATGCCTAAATGATATAACACGGCCACTAACGCAGAGAAAAATACAATTACCGGCAGTACTTGAATAGCAAAAATAAATCCTAATGTATCTTGCGATGCTAAAGGTCCAAACAAAAAGCTTATACCGTCGTTAGCAAAACCAATAACCGATGAAACAGCGGAAGATACACTTGCTAATGCATTTTTGCCTGCATCAAAAAATAATACAAAACCACCAATAATTACTTGCATCGCAAATGCGATACCTACCGTTCTAAGCTTTATTGCTTTGCGATTAGTTGACGCCGCAAACGCAATAGCTAGCAGCATAAACATGCCAACTACGCTCATAAAAGTTGTCATACAAATGTTTCCCGTTACTATTCTTGAAGAATATGTTTAATTTTACTTTTTATTATATCAATCGCAACGCGATTCATGCCGCCTCGAGTGACAACTAGATCTGCATTATGCTTTGACGGTTCTATAAATTGATAAAACATCGGTCTAACAGTTGCTTGGTATTGTTCAACAACAGATTGTAATGTTCTGCCCCTTTGCTCCATATCGCGTTGCATTCTACGCATTAAGCAAATGTCTAAGGGAGTGTCTATAAACACCTTAATATCAAATTCTTTATTAAGCGCTTTATCGCTAAGTAGTAAAATGCCTTCTACGATTAATATTTTAGCTGCAGTTACATACCGCGTTGTTTCGCTGCGAGTATGTTGTGCATAATCATAAATAGGTACTTCTACAGCGTGGCCGTTACGAAGTTGTGTTAAATGCTCATGCATTAGCTTATATTCAAATGCATCAGGATGGTCGTAGTTAGTTTGCGTACGATGTGCAAACGGTAAATGCGACTGATCCTTATAATAAGCATCCTCTTCGATAATGGCGATAGCGCCTGGTTCAAGTTCATTAACCAATTCATTGTAAATTGTTTGGCTAAAAAGAGATTTACCCGACGCTGATGCGCCAGCAATGGCTATAATAGTTCGTGTCACTAAAGTTCTCACCCACACAGGAAGATATATTGTTGGTAGATCACAATAGCAAAAAAGACACGATTAATCTCTTTTGCTTCGCTTAAGGGCGTAAATTTATAATGTTTAGGTTATATGAAACAGGACTTATGTCCTGTGCGTAAAAATCGAAGAGCAGATAAAGTAACCATATTGAATAACGGGAGGTCACAATGGCAAGAGCAATTATCCTAATGGCGGACAGTTTAGGAATTGGCGCAGCACCAGATGCAGATAAATTTGGTGATATTGGCGCGAATACTTTAGCACATCTGCTAAAAGCATATTATGACGAAACAGGCACAGCATTATCGCTACCTAACTTATCAAAGTTAGGGTTAATAGATGCCTGCGAAGCGGCCGGTAAAGAGCCTTGTTTAGTGTCAAATCGTTCAGCATCGCAAGGTGCATGGGGATACGCTAAAGAGCTTTCGAGCGGTAAAGATACGCCATCAGGCCATTGGGAAATGGCGGGAGTACCCGTTTTATTTGATTGGGGTTATTTTCCTAAAACTCAGCCAAGCTTCCCACAAGAATTTATTGACGAGCTTATTGCTCGTACCGGTATCCCAGGCATATTAGGCAACTGCCATGCATCAGGAACCACTATTTTAGAGCAGCTAGGTGAAGAGCACGTTAAAACAGGTAAACCTATCTGTTACACCTCAGCTGACAGCGTGTTTCAAATAGCCGCGCATGAAGAGTCATTCGGCCTAGAAAAGCTTTATCAGGTTTGCGAAACTGCACGGTCGCTACTAGATGAAATGAATATAGGACGAGTGATTGCGCGGCCATTTTTGGGTTCAAATAATCAAGATTTTGCCCGTACCAGCAATCGCCGTGACTACTCGGTATTACCGCCAGCCCCTACATTGCTAGACGTACTAGCAAAAGACGGTGGCGAAGTAATAAGTATTGGCAAAATTTCAGACATATACGCGCATCAAGGTATTACCCAAAAGCATAAAGCACCAGGGTTAATAAACTTGCTGAAAAAAACCAACGAATTAATGCAAAGTGCGCCCGATCACAGCTTAATATTTACTAACTTGGTCGACTTTGACGAAATGTTTGGTCATCGTCGTAATCCTGTTGGGTATGCAAAAGCGTTAAAAGAGTTTGACGATTATTTACCAACTATATTAAACGCACTAAAAGCCGATGATTTACTAATTATTACTGCCGATCATGGCTGCGATCCAACCTTTCCAGGTTCTGAGCACACCCGTGAATACGTACCAGTAATTGCTTACCAACCGGGTATGACCGACACCCCACTTGGTGAGCGCAATAGTTTTGCAGACATAGGTCAAACCTTAGCACAATGGTTTAACTTACCTGCGCTTGAATACGGTGATGGCTTTATAGATAAGCTAACTACATCTAAATAAAAAGGAAAGATTAATGAGTACTCCGCATATCAATGCAAACGTAGGTGATTTCGCCGAAACAGTATTAATGCCAGGCGATCCGCTACGTGCAAAATATATTGCTGAAAACTTTTTAGATGACGCAAAACAAGTAACCAGTGTACGTAACATGCTTGGCTTTACAGGCACTTACAAAGGTAAGCCTGTAAGCATTATGGGATCGGGCATGGGCATTCCATCAATGTCTTTGTATGCGCGTGAGCTAATTGTTACTTTTGGGGTTAAAAACCTGATTCGTATTGGCACGTGTGGCGGTATTGGTAGCGACGTTAAAATACGCGATGTTATTTTTGCACAAGGTGCATGTACCGATTCAAATGTAAATCGTGCCCGTGTACGCGGTACTGATTTTGCAGCAATTGCTGACTTTGACCTGCTTTTAAACGGCGTAAATGCTGCAAAAGATCTTGGTATTAAAGCAAAAGTAGGTAACGTATTTACTACCGATACATTTTATCAAGCCGACGACACCTTTTATAAAGATTTAGATAGATTAGGTGTGCTTGCTGTTGATATGGAAACAGCCGGTTTATATGGCGTTGCAGCCGAATATGGCGCAAAAGCAATGGCGCTATTCACAGTAAGTGATCATGTGATCACTGGCGAAGCAACTCCTGCTGACGAGCGTCAAAGCACATTTAACGAAATGGTTAAAATTGCTTTAGAGTCTATCTAAGTAATTGGCTATTTAAGTAAAACAGTTCCTTGGTAACGTATTCACTAAATTTTGGAGACACGCCCAAAGTGAAGTGAGACTAAACCCCAAAGCCGCATTTATGCGGCTTTTTTTATGCTTAAACTTTAGTTTTTAACGTGAGTTAGCTCTGCATCTACAAATTAAGTTTAAGCCAGATATTATTTTGCAGCCAAGCAACTTACTGGCGTAATGCGCTAAAACCTGTTTGTATACTTTCACACCTTCTGCTCTTTATACAAAAACATCTAAGCCCATTTATTCACAAAGAGAGTATGAGACGCTGCGCTTTTAAAAAAATAACAAAGCCAAGAACAATGTGTTTTATGTCTACTCATTTACTCTCATTGTCTTCTCTTTTTGCAAAAACATTTAAGCCCATTTTATTCACAAAGAGGGTATGAGGCGCTGCGCTTTTAGAGGAATAACGTAAGCGCGCATTTAAGCAGTGCGCTTACTTTGAAACAATAAAAAAAGGCCGCTCAGTCGCAGCCCTCTCATTTGAATTTAAAAAAAGTGCCCAATTAAAAATGGACTTGTAAAATCTAAAATTAATATTTTCTACGATTTATAGAAAAAGTAACTTCAGCTTCTCCAGTGTTAAGGTTAAAAGAATCTAATTTACCTGAGCAAATAGCCTTATCTCTATATGATCCACCCTCATTCTCAGCAATTACTTTTTGAGGTAACATTTTACCACTTCGATAATCTTTCATGATAACAAAGCGAAAGTGACAACGAGGAGCTACTGAACTATCACTAAATTTATATTCAAAATCTACTAAGCGAACTACATCAGGGTAATTACTAAATACATAAAATCGGTCAGCTGAATTAGCACTAAGAGTTTCTAATGGCTCTGGTGAATAACGTGGATGTTTGAACGTCTTTACTCGTAAATGTGACATCATAATCTTTAGAGTCATTCTCAACATTAACTTTTATATTTGCTACTGCAGAAGAGCTTATAACTAAAGCTGATGTAAACAATATTTTTTTTAACATAAACTAATCCTTTATATTTTGTTGTGATAATAACTTCCTGATTCGTAAGAAGTCATAAAGGACAGTACACCACTATCATTCTTTTTAACAGCTAAATTAGGTACAGAATTATTCTCTTTATCTATTTCTATTACCTGTCCTATCCGACCTGAATTTAATCCTAATTGCTTTCCTAACTGCTCCATTTCTTGTTGCATTTTAGGAAGGATTTCTGTTTTTAATTGCTCAGCTGCTTGAGCATATCGTTCTCTTTCTTCTGGAGATTCAGCATTTTTAGCTCGTTGCTCAAACTCTGCAATACCTTCTTTTGCTCCCTTAACATCGCCAACTCTACCGTTATAACCAAAAAATACATCCATAAAATTATTAGATACCTGCATAGCGCTTTCTCCTTGTGTATATAGACTAAAGTTTAGAACAAATAGTGAGCATTTGACAGTGTGAAATAACGTTGCACTTCACGACTGTTTTTTCTTCGATACCCACACAGGAAGCTCTAAATTATTCCCTTCAGCGAGCCACTTTTCGAGGGCCTCTTTTTTGTCTGCTGGCGCTAGTTCGTCTCCCTCTAAATCAGCATAAAATTGACGTGTTTTTTCACTCTCTAAATCCGAATTAATTGCATCGCATAATTGCGTAATATCATCTTTTTTCGGCGTCATTTTTCGCTCCTTTTTGCACCCAATTTAGGGGGTGCACGAACCACAATTTTAGCGTAGCGTTTAAAAGTTATCTAGCGTCAATTAACTTGGCCGGTTGACACCGAATTTCATTTGCTCTTATTGAGCGCTGTTTTGCGCTGGTAACTGTCACCTTCGCAATGAATAATCGTTGCATGATGAACCAAACGATCGATTGCCGCGACAGTCATTGTTGAATCTTCAAATAGTTCATCCCATTGCTCAAATGATTTGTTTGATGTGTAAGCGCGCATTTAAGCAGTGCGCTTACATTCGTTTTGTCGATGGACTCACAGCAAAGTTAGGGTGGCTCGATAGACACCATATCACATTGCTCGATATCAATGGGCTCAGTAGCAGAATAGATGCAGAACTTACAGATAACGCGCTTGTTTTCATAGGTCAAAGTGCCAAACATTTCCCCGATGTCTTTTGCTTTAATCTCAATAAGCAAAAAATGATCAATGCTTCGGGTAATCATACGCAACTCACAGGCCTTGATTTTGGCCTAGCTAAAAGATTCAATTGGTTCTCTGAAGACGGCTTATCGTTGCAAGGCGTACTGCGTTTCAGCAAAAACCAGTCAAACCTGTCCCAAGCTCCTGTAGCAGTGATCATTCATGGGGGCCCGAAAGACTTTTCTGAATTGCAATTATTCAGCGATCACCACTGGCATGCCCCCTATTTGTAAGCGCTCAATTCTGCGCGTATATTGACAATTATGCTAATTGATCGCTGTTGCTGAAATGCCAATTTCAGTCATGGATATTGAAGAGTGTGTTATTAGTGATGAGCATATTGAAGCGTGGCAAAATGATTACGATGAAGATGATTTTGGTGATGTCGATCAAGTCAGCTTTATTAAAATAGCGAAAAGTAATACATAGAAAAAAGGCTTGCGGTTTGCATAAACCAAGAGCCTTTGCCTTTAGGAACTAGTGATATGTGGTGTAGGCTTATAATCGTTGGTGCTTTTGCATGCTCATATCCAAACTTATTGCATTCCGTAGTATTCACCTTACTTCACATTGTGATAAAAATAAAATTATTAATGTGCCTCGCTTACAAGCTGTCGCTTCCTACTTCATTTATTTCTAAACAACATGCAAAAATATAGCAGTTAAAGACTGTTTGCTTTTTAATCGGAAGTCGTTATTGTTGAATTGAAATTACATCTAATATAAGGATATAATTTATGAGCAAAGTTTCTCTCACTTTAATTTTACTCTGCGGGATTAGCTTCCAGGCGAAGGCTCAAAATTCTGATCTTCACGTTAATAAATACTCTCAAAGCAAGCGTGTGGAATCGTTTGAATTAAACAACCTCCAAAAAAGTACACTACAAGCTATTATCCAAAATGCTGAGTCAGATAAAGAAATAGATGCTGAATATGAAACCGGGGTTATAGATACATTTGGGGATTTGAGCCGGAAAATCCCTTACACGGGCGTAGAAGTTATAAACATAAATCTAAAGGGCAGTAAGAGCAGCTTAGCAAACTACACTCTAAAACCAGTTTATATCGCTTATGGCGATGATTTAAAGTTAAGAAGAGTAGAGTTCGAATCAAAAAACAAAAAAATTAATGCTAGGCTGTATTCATTTATGGAAAGTGACGAAAGTGCTTCGTCTTCTAAACGTTATTATGAATTCATTATTAATATGAATGAAAAAGAAATGTTTATAAAACTCTCAAAAGATTGGCTGGTTATTAAGTAAGCGCGCATTTAAGCAGTGCGCTTAGCTATAATCGAAGTCTAGCTGCACATTCCACGGCATTAGGTCGGTAAAATCATCATCACCCTCATCTCGATTCGGCAACGTTTTAAATAAATGCACAAAGTAGTAATAAGGATTGATGTCATTGGCACGACACGTCATCACAATACTATAGAGTGTGGCGCTTGCTTGGGCACCATTAATTGACTTTGAGAATAGCCAGTTTTTCCTACCAGTGGTAAACGGCCGAATATCTCGCTCAGTAATATTATTATCAATCCCTAGTTCGCCATCTTCACTATATCGCATTAATTTCGGCCATTGATTAAGCGTGTATTTTATCGCTTTGCCAATATAACTCCCCGCCGTTACTTTACCTTC